>JALWVW010000051.1 GCA_027079365.1 Campylobacteraceae bacterium
ATTTGGGGTATGTGGTACTTTCTCTTTTCTCCTTACTCGGTCAATGCATTTAGCCAGATCGGGCAGTGGAATGATGAGGTAAAAGCCTACAATACAAAGTTTGAAGCAGTGCATAAAAATGCAGATGATGATACTCTCAGAGATATGGGTGAGTCTATTTTCTTGGTGCAGTGTGCACCGTGTCACGGTATTACCGGTGATGGGCTCTCTGGCAAAGCAGAAGATCTGACAGCAGGCCACACCAAAAAGCAGGTACTTGGTATTATCGCCAATGGGCAAAACGCGATCGCAGCATTCCCAGGCGGTATGCCTCCAGGTATGGCAAGTGGCGCAGCAGCTGAAAAAGCAGCAGAATTTGTGGCCAGCGGATGCAAGGGGACGGCACCGGCAGAGTTCGGTGTCTGTGCGGGTTGCCATGGTGCCAAAGGCGAGGGTATACCTAGTGTCGGCCCTAAGATAGCAGGCTATGATGTGCCTAATGTTTTGGCAGGCGGAAAGCATGGTAAGATCGGTGTCATGCCGTCATTCAAGACCAGATTTACCCCGGTACAAAATAAAGCACTTGAGACTTATATCTCATCATTGAAGCGATAAGGAGACGAGTATGGCAGAAAATACAAGAAGAGGGCTTTTTACCCTCAGTGGTATTACAGGAATGCTGATCGCTACAGTGCTTCTTTTGAGCATTTTGGCTGTATTGGTAACATTGGCAATCCAGACACAGCAGGCACAGGCGACAAACTTCTATGACCCAGCACCAATTGTTGGTTCACTGGATAATGTCAAGACAACAAGCAAGGCAAATGCAGATTTTGCATTTAAGCCTGCAAAATAAGGAGCACAAGATGAATAAAATTTTATCATGGATGTTGGTTGCTATGGCTGCAATTACACTCTGGGCAGTGTTGACTCCTAACCACCTCTATATAGGGTAACGAATGACAAAAGCATTAGCAAGGGTAACCTTGCTTGCTTGGCTACTCTCACTCTCTATTTCCGCACACTTTCTCGTCAATGATTACTTGATCACTCCAAAGGCATCTGTTGTTTTGGAAAAAATGAGTCAAGAACTCACGAAAAAGACAGGTATCACTGCCTATGCCATCGCTACTACGCAAAAGCTACAAGAGGGTAGCAACCTGTATGCGTATGCGAAGCAGTATGAGAGTAATCTAAGCAAGCCCTTCGTCATTATGATCTTTGCACCTAATGCGATAATCAAGAGCAGCATCAGTCAAACCGGAAGACTGGGATTAATCCCCTCTTCAGAGAGCTTGAAAAGCGCCTATGATCATCGAGAAGTGCTGCACTACTTTAATGCCTTTATCGGCAGCAAGGATAGCAATTCGCTACAGTCCAAATATGATGTGGCAATGCTTCAGGCCTACTCAGAACTGGCTGATGAGCTGGCGGCACACAAAGGTGTCACGCTGGAGAGTACTTTTAAAGAAGGCAGCAGTTGGATCGTCACCTTTTTTGCATGGATTGTCAGGATAGGTGCTGTTTTACTTTTTTGGATATATTTCGGCAGACCATTTTATAGAAGGATGCGTTATGGCAGACACTAAGGAAAAAAGCTACTGGCCCCATATGATTTTGGGCTTTTTGGGTATAGGGATCATGCTGGGATATTGGACAGTCTCTTCAGCGATTCACATGCCTGTCAATGAGTCTAACCGTTATCAAAAGAAGTATCAGCAGGCAGACATGGATATCAACGATATTATAGAAGCGCAACAGCGATTTGATGCGCGCTATCGTGTCGTGCCGGAAGGGTTTAAAAAATCGAGCTTTAAGCTCAATGAATTTGTCAAACGCAAACATGGTGATATCGTAGCACTGGCAAAAGAGAACCAACTTACCTATCGTATTCAGACACTGTCTGGAGACGAGGTGAATGATGCAAATGTCTCTTTTTTGCTTACCCGCCCACATACGGTAAAAGATGATCAGAAGTTTGCATCTTTGCCTGCGAAGCAGGGTCTCTATAGTGTCACTTTTAGTCTGGACAAACCAGGTAGATATACCTTGAGACTGCGTGTACAAAAAGGTGATGCCGTTGGCTTCATGGAGCATGAGGCATATTTAGTACCCTAGTTGTTATGTCTTTGGCGCTTTTTGCCCAATATGGTTAATTCTTGTAGGTTCGATGCAATCGAACACGCTCTGTCAACAAAGGTGCGTTAGCAAACGCACCCTACAACTGTGTTATAATCTTCACCATGAACAGACTCCATATTTATCCCACTTCAAGAGCCTTACGAACAGTAAGTCAGCAACATAAGACACAAGATGGGTTTTTGCCTACACTCATGCGCATGGATGAGTTTGAGCAGCGTGCCATACTCCTTGAGAA
>JALWVW010000052.1 GCA_027079365.1 Campylobacteraceae bacterium
GCGGCACTGGCGGCACGCTATGCCAGCGGCAGCGAGGGATACGGTCACTTCAAAAAGTATCTCAAAACATTGATTTGGGAAGCGTTTGCAGAAGCCAGAGAGAAACGCGCCTACTACCTGGCACATACCGATGAGGTACGAGATATTCTCCATACCGGTGCTACAAAAGCACGCAGTATCGCTTCTGCCAAGATGGAAATTGTTCGAAATGCCGTGGGTATTCTCTAAAATACACCCTTTTAGGCTGAAAACAGCGCCTATTTGAGCTATAATAAGACATTCTCAAGGAGGAAAATGATGCTAAAGCTACATTATGCTGGCCCCAAACCTTTGATTTCCCAACATGGTATTTTTTTCAAAGAGGGAAAAGAGGACAAATATATCTATCTTAAAATTGCTATATCCATCCTGCTCTCTATCGACAAAGAGGGATCAAAAAAATATCAGGGTGGTGACTATAGAAATATAAGCGACACAGAGATCCCTATCATACTCCAGCACTATGAGCCAGAGCTTGAAAAACATATCGAGCAAGAGGAAGTACGGTACGAGAAGCATATTGATGAGATGGTCGCACAGATCAACAGCTATACGCTCCCTGAAGAAGATAAAAATACATGGATCAACAATATCAATATCATGCGACCCTACAAAATACAAAGAGAGATCAACAAGCTCTACTACATACACTGTATCAAAGCTATCAAGGAGATCATCCATCAAGAACATATCAAAGAAATAGATATCGCTTTTAGTCTATCCAGTTGGCATATTCTGGAATCTATCGCGGGTAATCTGGAATATGGGGTCAAATCTGTACATACTGCTATCAAAGTGGAGCCGAACAAAGAGGGGACACTGGTCACCAGATTACTGATCAATCCTGGTCGTGCCTAATATAGACTCGAAGATCCAAACTCGGATATCTATCAAAAAAGAGGCTATGCACCCTCATTCATGATAGAGAGGAACTCCTCATTGCTCTTGGTTTTTGCCATCTTGGTAAAGAGGAATTTAAGCCCCTCTACCTCTTCCATATTTTGCATCGCGTTACGGATTGCCCAGACTTTTTGAAGCGTTTCGGGGGAGACCAGAAGCTCCTCTTTTCGCGTACCAGACTTGGTCACATCCATTGCAGGATAGATACGGCGGTCTGCCACATGACGGTTGAGTACGACCTCTGAGTTACCTGTACCCTTGAACTCTTCAAAGATCACTTCATCCATACGGCTACCTGTATCGATCAGTGCCGTAGAGACGATGGTGAGTGAGCCTCCGTTTTCGATATTTCGTGCCGCGCCAAAGAATCGCTTGGGCTTGTGCAGAGCGTTGGCGTCCACACCACCGGAGAGCACTTTCCCGGAGCTTGGCGTAACAGTATTGTATGCACGCGCCAGTCTGGTGATAGAGTCAAGCAGGATGACCACATCTTTCCCCAGCTCTACGCGTCGCTTGGCTTTTTCTATCACCATCTCAGCAGTTCTGACATGGTTTTGTGCTGGCAGGTCAAAGGTAGAGGCATAGACCTCTCCCTTGACCGATCGCTGCATATCCGTGACCTCTTCGGGGCGCTCGTCTACCAGCAGTACCATCAGGCTGGCATCAGGATTGTTGGCGGTGATACCATGTGCGATCTCTTTGAGGAGCTCCGTCTTACCCGTTCTTGGAGGAGCAACAACCAGGGCTCTTTGTCCTTTGCCGATAGGAGAGAAGAGATCGATGATCCGTCCTGTCATCTTCATGGGATTATACTCCAGAATCAGTTGATCCTGTGGATACAGTGGTGTGAGGTTGTCAAAGAGTGGTCGCTTTTTGGACTCTTCCGGCGGGAGATAGTTGATCGCTTCGATCTTGAGGAGTGCATAGTACTTCTCCTGATCTTTGGGAGAACGCACCTGACCGGTGACGATATCTCCGTTTCTGAGTGCGAATCGTTTGATCTGTGTAGAGCTGACATAGGTGTCATTGCTGGAGTTGGCAAAGTTCCCATCCTCAGAACGCAGAAAGCCATACCCATCATTCATCACTTCCAAGATACCCGTAAAGAGGATATAGCCTCCCTGGGAGACCTGATTTTTCAGAATCTCAAAGATCAGATCTTTACGCTGGTATTCATTGGGGTTTTCTACATTGAGTTTAATCGCTATCTCAAGCAGTTCATCCAGAGGCTTCTGCTGAAGTGTCTCCACTTTGTATCCCTGGACGGGCGTGTGGGTTCTACTATGTTTTTTATTGCCATGATTATTGGCAGTATTTTTTCTATTGTGGTCGCTCATGATTCCTCTTGAAGTTTGGAGAAGTTTTTTGTAAGTTTGCAAATATAGAATAACTATACCTATTTTGCAGTGACTGA
>JALWVW010000053.1 GCA_027079365.1 Campylobacteraceae bacterium
ACACCCTTGAAAGTGCTTTTCTCTTCGAGCACTGCCTCTGGATTGGCTGCTTTGATCTTCTCCAGCTCTTCAGGAGCGATCTTGATCTTGGTGCCCGCCAGTACCGTAATCCCTGCATCTACGATACAGGCATCGCCCAGTGGCAGACCAGTGACAGAGTTGGCACCCAGCAGGGTATTTTCACCGATACTGATCGGGTTGCCGTCCGTGCCGCTTAGTACACCCAGGATACTCGCACCCCCACCCACATCAGAACCGGCACCCACGATCGCAGAGGAGGAGATACGCCCCTCTACCATCACAGGCCCTAGTGTACCGGCATTGAAGTTGATATAGCTGGCGCCTGGCATCACCGTTGTACCCGGTGCCAGCTGTGCACCCATGCGTACCTTGGAGCTTTCCAGGATACGGGTATTGTCTGCGGGGATAACATGCTGGAGATAGCGCGGAAACTTATCAACACTGTCAATTGTCGGATAGGTACCGTTAATTTTCATCTCTATCTCATTCTCTCTGAGGTAGGCCAGCTCATAGGGTGCATTCCCCACCCATGCCACATTGGGAAGTACCCCAAAGGCGCCATCGAGTACGATACCTCTGAGTGGCACTTTGCCCTGAGAGAGTGCGTAGAGTTTAAGATAGACAGACTCGACACTCTTTGGTGCGGCATCGGCAAAAAGAAAGGTGATACGGAAATCCTTGGCAATATCCTCTACTGCCGAGAGTGCTTTGACCACCTGTACATTGCGGTGCGCCTCACCTGTTGCTTCTGTCAGATAGGGAGCAAAGGCAGCCATAGCATTGTCTACAAAGCGGTCATTGATCGTCGTGACAAATTCATCACCGCTGAAATCAACCTCGGTGCCTGCCTCGATCAATGCCCTAATGAATACTGCTGCTGATCCGTGGTTTTCCTTCCAGTTGACCAGTGCGTAGTTGGCCTGCAGTACCAGCTCTGCACTGACCTGTCCACGATCCACCCGTGCGATACCAAAGGCGATCGGCTCTCTATATCCCTGTATAGCTTTGGTCTCTTCGACCAGTGCTTTAAATGCTTCTGTATTTGTAATAGTCTCTATTGCCATGGGTAAATGCTCCTGAAAAATAAGTAATAAAATGATAGGTGATGGATTATACAGAATTTTATCTGAAATAGTGTAAAATCGCCTCCATGAAACACCTCAGAGGTAATAAAAAGAGATACTTCTCTCTCGCTATCATCGCCAGAATCTCTACACTACACAAATTGTGTCGACGCGATAGCAATCAACAGTACCATCAATTTGCCTTCAGGATCGAAGAGTATAAGACCTCTCCCCCTGCCTAGCCTTCTGCATATTATTTTATTCCCAAACAATCGTAGGATGTGTTTGCCAACACACCTTTGTCACCATCACATGAATACACGAACCAAGGAACACCATGAAACAAACCACACGCTGCATACTCACTGCTGTCCTGCTGCTCTCACCAGCCCTTGCCACAGAAGATCTTGGAGAGATCATCGTCACCTCAACCACCAAACTGCCACAAAAGATCAAACGCACCACAGCCCATGTTACCATCATCACCGCTAAGGATATCGAAGAGCGAGGATACCAGAGTGTGCCCGAAGTACTGAATCATACAGCCGGATTTGCTTTTGCCTCCAACGGAGGTGCAGGACAGACCAGTTCCATCTTTATTAGAGGGCTTAGCAGTGACAACCTGCTCATCCTGCTAGACGGCATACCACTGACAGACTATACCCAGCCCTCTGCGGCTGCCTCACTGGAGCACATTTCACTCAACACTGTAGCAAAAATCGAGATCGTCAAAGGGGGTCAGGGTGGCATCTGGGGTGCCGGTGCCGCTGCAGGTACGATCAATATCATTACCAAGGGAGGCAAAAAAGACCAGGGGAGCATCTCCCTGCGGGCAGGCTCCCATGGCACCAAAGGCATCGGCATCGATCTCTCCAGGCTCTTTGAGGGTGGATCTCTTTCTTTGGGTGTGCACCTGCTTGACACAGATAGTATCTCCGCACTTATCCCAAGGGATGCCGAAAAAGACGGATACAGAAACAACAATTACTATCTCAAAGGAGACTTTGATCTGAACAGCCACAGTCAGCTCTCCTTCTTTCTGCGCAACGACCATGGCAAATATGACTTCGACAGTGGCAGTGCTGCAGATACAGGCTCCCATGGTGACAGTGAACAGAGACTGTATGGTATTGGCTATCACTACCAAAAGGAGGCACTCTCCATAGATGCCAAAGTGGCACATCGCAAAATCGACAGAGGTCTCATCGGTACTGGTGCCTGGGGACCATGGACTTATGATACAACGGGAGAGAGCA
>JALWVW010000054.1 GCA_027079365.1 Campylobacteraceae bacterium
ATTCAAAATATTTTCCAGTATCTTTTGTGTATCTGATCATTGGAGTCAGTTTTGCTGTTGGGATTCTTCCATGTCTTGCCAAATCTTTTCTTGTATCTGTACCTTTATAAAACTTTGATACTCTTGCATCAGTGATTTGGATATCATCATCATATATAGCTTCTGTGATATCATTGAGTGATGCAACAACACTTTTGTCGTAACTCTCCAACTCTATATCGCTTTTTTTGATTTTTGGTAATGCTGTAGTTATTGGCTTCTTCTCACTTGACCATTTTGCAAATCCACCATTTAAAAGTGCTGTATTTTGAACACCATAAAGCCACAGATTCCATATCCCACTTGCGGCATCTGCAAAATCTTTATTTTTAGTCCCCGCACTATAAAATACCACTACATTATCTTCTGTTACTCCAGCATTTTGTAGCATCTCTTGCACTTGATTGATTGTGTTTGGTAGCTTAGGTATATTTCCAAGTTTACCTTGAAACCAAGTTTTCTTAGGATAATTAACAGCACCTTTTATATGTCCTTTTTTATAGGCATCCGCTTTTCTTGTATCAACTACAACTAAATTTTTATCATTGATATTCTCTTTTAGCCACTGTGTTGAGGCTATGTGATTTGTTGGAACCTCTAAAGCAAACATCACTGATGTTGTTGCTATGACCATACTTACTTTTTTGATTAAACTTTTCATTTTTTGCCCTTTTACTTTAATTTTTCAATAATTGTATTGACTACTTTTTGTTGATTCTCATCACTCATGTCGGTTGTCCCATTTTCCACTAAAGATAGTACAATCTTTGGAATCAATTCTACTCTTTTATTTTCAGGAAGCTTTTTCACCATCATTTTGGTGCATTTGGGATACAGCTCTTCCATATCCATATTTTGCATCATTTTAGACATCATGTCTTTCATCACATTATCTATAGATTGTGCTTTATCTTCAGAAGCAATTTTTTCCATCATTTCATTCATCATCATTTATCCTTCATTTACCATTTTTCAATCATAGATTTTATATCAGAATATAAACCTAAAATATCTTTTTTTAATTCTTCGTCACACCCTAATATCTCTAGCTGAACAGTTAAATCAGGAGTGGAAATATAACTAACCCCATCTTTTTCATAGACACTTATTCTGCAAGGCATAAGAATATTTAGTTCTGGCTGTGTGTTGAGCAAATTTTGGGCAACATTGCCACGACACAGTTCAAATACACTTGCATACTCTTTTATCTCAAATCCGTTTTGTGGTAAATTTTGAGAAAATGGAAATGTATGTTTGAGCGTAAGATTTATCTCTCTAGCATCTTGTTCTATTTTATTTTCTATCGATTTACAATCTAATTTTGATTTATGTATAAAAATCATTTTACTCCTTCTATTCCTATAAGTTATAATTTATTTAGCTAATTTGCTAAATTGATTAAAAGTATATATGATTAAACTTAAATAGAAGTTAATTAGCAAAATTACTAAATGATTAATTTTTATGATACAATACATAAAATAAGGGATTACTATTATGCTAAACGTGGAACAAAAAATAAAGATTTTTAAAGCACTAGGGAATGAAACAAGATTTTTAATATTCAAGAATGTATTTACAGGAGGCTATGCTTGTTCTATTGATGAAAAAAAACCAAAAGAGGATATTATCGCTCAAGCCACTTGTGTCACAACTATTGCGGAACATTTTGATTTTGCACTTCCAACAATATCAAGACACCTTAAAGAGTTAAAAGATGCAAATATTATAAAAATGACAAAAAAGTCAAATAAGATTTATATAGAACCAAACCCTGAAATTATTCAAGAATTAGCTTCTTGTTTTACAACTCTTGTTGATAATTATACTGATACTACTTTTCAATTCGATAATACCAAGTAAGTGTGCTTATAGCGGGTATGCTGATTGCCATTCGGTCAGGGGGCTGAACCCATAACTGCGGAGACAGACGATGATATCTCACACAACAACACCAGTAACACTCTCACACAAACAGCAAAAAGCAAAATAGTGCGAAGAGTACCACATGCAGGAAGCCTTCGAGCATGTTGGTCTCGCCGTCACTGAAGTTGATCATGCTGACCAGTAGGGTCAGTCCCAGCATCACACCCTGTATCGGTGTGAGTCCTAATGTGATCTCTAGTCCTGTCATCATGCCGATAACAATTACTGCTGGGATCGTGAGCAGTACCGTAGCCAGAGAGGCACCTAGGGCGATATTGATCACTGTCTGCATACGGTTGTCCAGGGCTGCCCTGACGGCAGTGATCAGCTCTGGAGCAGCAGAGATCACTGCTACGCCTACGGCACCCAGTGCCATAGGAAGCCCGAGATACTCAATATCGTTGCCCATAAATACTGCCAGTATCTCAGAAAGCAGCCCGATCATCACAATAGAGATAAGCAGCAGTAGCGTGTGATAGAGTGCATTGATCTCACCGTGGCTATGCAGATGGGTCTCCTCCACAACACCCTCTGCTTTGTACTGGAAGAAGTATCTGTGGTCCTTGAGCTGAATACGGGTAAAGACCAGATAGAGAAGAATGAAAATCACCACATTGAAAAGCATGAAAGCATCATAGCGTACAGGATCGATAAAATCAGGAATCACCATCGCTACTCCCAGTGCCACCATCAGCATCGAGAGATAGGTATTGGAGGAGTCCACATTGTAGGCCTGCTCCCCGTATTTGAGTCCACCCACGATCGCGGCAAAGCCCAGTAGACCATTGATATCTAACATGATCGCAGAGTAGATCGTATCTCTGGCCAGTGTAGGATTGTTCTCGTGCAGCATCATGATAGAGATGATCACGATCTCCACCACTACTGCGCTCATGGTCAGAATCATGGTGCCATAGGGTTCACCAAACTTCTCTGCCAACAGCTCTGCATGGTGTGCTACACTCATAGAGCTATAGATGATCACAGAGAAGATCACCCCAAACCCCAACATATTACCCCACAGTGTCTCTGCCAGTACATGCTCGTAGGTACCGAACAGTACCAGCGCAATAATCGACAGAAACAACGGATATTCCCTAAAAAATACTGTCAACATTTACACCTTGGTTAGCACATCATCGAAGTCTGCACCGACCAAGAAAAGGATCTCTCCGTTAAATCTATCCACACGGGGATCTCCCTTCTTCAATCTTTTTTTGAGCTTCTCTTTGATCTTTTTCTGTTTTTTCTTCTTCTTGATGTTGTGCAGTGCATAAAAATCGCTCAGCTCCAGCCACTCCTCCTGCTCCTCCACCGTATCAATATTGTCAACCTCTATGGCTGCATCTGTCTCTTCCTTGCGTGGTTTATGCTCCAGCTGGAGACTATAGAGCATCTTCATCTCTCCAAATGCCTCCTTGAGCAGCTCCACCTCTCCTCTGAGCGTGGAAGTGATCATCTTATTGGTTTCTTTGAGGTCAGTGATTGTCTCCCTCAGGATAGTAATCGTCTCATCTTTGGCCAAGAGCAGCTTCTCCTGCTGTGCATCATTGATACCATTTTGCACCACTGCCCGCTTGCCAGAAGTCGCACCCGATGTATGGTTGTCACTGCCACCTACTGTGGCACTCTTTTTGTCAAGCACAATAAAAATCTTACCACCAATATTACGCGAAGTGAGGATGCCTTTTTTGATCTTGGCATAGACTGCCTGCCTAGAGATACCCATCTTGGCGGCATAGTCTGCCGGCTTTATCAAATTTCCCATATTTGCCCCTATGATTTACAAGTGTGTCAATCATAGCATAATGTTGATAAAACTTATTCTCCACCAAAGTACGGTTTAAGGGGTTTCTTAACGCTTGGTTCCATCCAGTACAGGCACAAAAAGGCAGGGCTCTATGGTCTCTGAGGTGATCCTGCCGTGTTGTTTGTAATAACGCGTGATGATCTGCAGTCCATCCTGATTGACCGGTGCGATCAGTATCCCACCTTCTGCCAGTTGTTCAAACAGAATATCGGGTACCTTGTCTGCGGTAGCAGAAAAGATGATGCGCTCATAGGGAGCATATTCCTTCCAGCCTCGCTGCCCATCATCATAGCGGGTGAAGATATTACTCAGCTCCAATGTTCGAAACCGCTCTTTGGCTTCACGAAGCAGTGGTTCGATCCGCTCGATCGTAAAGACACGCCTAACGATCCGTGAGAGGATCGCAGCCTGATACCCACTTCCGCAGCCGATCTCCAGTACACTGTCAACACCCTTGAGTTCCAGGTGTTGTGTCATCTTGGCTACAGTTAGCGGAGAGGAGATCCACTGCTCTGCCTGCATCGGAAGGGCATCCAGTTTGTAGGCCAGATGCTTGAACCCACCGGCCACAAAATGCTCTCTGTCAACCTCTAGAAATGCCTGCTTGACATAAGATTCCAGAGGGAATACTTTATCAATCTCTTCGACCATACGGTCAAGGTGGAAACTTTTTACCATTGCTTATCTTTATCCCCAATATGTTTGCCGCATTTTATCCAAAACTCCGTAAAGAATGGGCTATCAGACAGCCTTCTGCCAAAATCCCAGCACATCTGGATAGACAAAGCGGTATCCCAATGCTTCCTCTACTTCTCTACTGAGTATCTCCTTGCCTCTAAGTATTGCTGAGCCAAAGCCCGTACCCGCAAAGCCAAATTTTTGTGCATTGGCAGCAAAGACCTGACTCTTTGGGTATTGCACCGGAGCCAGCACGTCCAGTACCGTATCTCTAGTCTCCTGCCTGATCACCGCCGTAATCACACCTATCACATCGTCACGATGCACATACCGACTCATGCTGTCACGAGGCAGTGTCTTGCCAGCAGTATATTTGCCTGCGATCCGGTCGTATCCCATCAGCCCTCCCAGCCTTAGCACCACTGCATCCTTTCTGAACCTATACACTAGGCGCTCCCCTGCCTGCACCATAGGCTTGTCATCATAGAAAGAGACAGAGCTCAGCAGTATCACCTGTGCATCAGCACGCAGAGAAGCAAGCACCTCTTCCAGTGTTGCCAGATAAGTACCACGGGGAGGGATCGCGATCACCAGTACACGGCATGCGCGTATCCTTTGCCTATCATCTGTGCACCTCTCTTTGGGAATACACCATACCCCTGCGCTCTCCTGCTCCAGAGAGGCCTTGAGTGCTCCTCCCACCCAGCCACAGCCAAGTATAGCGACCATTCTCTACGCTTCGGTATCGCAGACGATTACCACACCCTGCGTTTTGGCAACCGCTTCACCCCATGCCTGCAGCTGCTGGAAAATAGGAATCAACGCTGCACCGCTTTGGGTGATTGTGTACTCCACCTTGGGTGGGACGACAGGATAGACTTTTCGACTGACCAGCCCATTTCTTTCCAGTTCTCGCAGGGTTTGGGTAAGCATCTTCTGTGTAATACCGTTGATCTTCTTACGAATTTCACCATAACGTAGCGTCTCCTCACTAAGATAGTAGAGTACCAATGCCTTCCACCTGCCAGAGACCATATCAAGAGCAAACTCAAAGGAGCATTGATAGGTTTTTTTATCTGTTTTCAGTGCCATTAGGTTCCTTTTGGTATGTATAGTACTTTTTAGATAGTTCTTGACATCATAGCACATATCTGATAAAGTTTCATCAATCACCAACGACAAGGAACACATATGCAAAACGATTTTAGCCAAGCGATGGACTTTAGACATGCCTGTAAACACTTTGATGAGAGCAAAAAGCTCAGTGATGAAGAGATAGCCTTCGTCCTAGAGGCAGGTCGTAAGTCACCCTCCTCTTTCGGACAGGAACCTTGGAAATTTCTCGTCATTACCAATGAGGCACTCAAAGCCACACTACGCCCTCTCTGCTGGAATCAACCTCAGATCACCAGCTGTTCTCATCTCGTCATAATACTGGCTGCCATAGATGCTGTCAGGCCAGACTCAGGTATCCCAGCCAAGCGCTTTGGCAGACGACCCTTGCCACCGGAGAAGATAGAGGCATACATCAATCTCTACAGCACACACCTCAGCGATACGCTGAGCACTGATGAGAAGACCTATGCCTGGACAGCCAGACAGTGCTATATCGCTACTGCCAATATGATGACCGGGGCTGCCAGTATCGGTGTAGACTCTTGTCCTATAGAGGGGTTCGAAAAAGAGAAGGTCGAGGCAGCGCTGGGACTGGACAGCACTCAGTATCAGGTAGCAGTGCTCATGCCGCTAGGCTTCAGAACAGATGCACAATCACCACAGCTCAGACTGCCACTAGAAGAAGTGGTGGAGTATCGCTCGTGAAAAAGGTGCTTATTGTACTCAATGCTCAAGTGTAGAATCGCTCCAAAAAAAGCCTGTTCTTCTCTGCGTAGAGCCTGTTGCCTACCTCGTCTGCCACTGCTATCATGAGCTTTTGGAAAAAGCAGAGCGTGCCGCCTGTGGTGTTGATGCTGCCTGTGAGGTAGTGATTGGTGCAGCCGCAGTGGTTGACACATCTGCTCTGTACTGGACAGGTCTGGCACTCTTCGTCTGTATTGCCTCTGGTTTGGATGACTTGCACTCTTGCTTCGACATTAAACCCCTCATACACATTACCGATACAGAGTGTACCGTCATCCTCTCCGATGAGGCGTTCGCAGGGATAGATATTGCCACTGGGTGCGATGCCCAGCTTGCGTTCTCCAAAGCTACAGGCGGTACAGCCCTCTGAGATCTGAGCTTTGATCTTGTCTTCGATAAAATCGATCCGAATCTCTCGCCCTGCCCTGTACTGCTCTACCACATAGGCACCTATAGCATAGTATATCTGCGTATACGCCTCTGTCTCCTCTCCCCAGTCAGAAAAGTAGTCCACAGAGAGATGGATGTTCTGAATATGCAGCGTTTCATATAGATACTTGACAGAATCTAGGAGGTGGATGATGTTTTGTGGTGTGACTACGGAGATGACGCAGTACTCGGTATCGGTATAGACCTCTTGGAGTATGGCGATCGCACACTTGACCTCCTCGAATGAACTACTTCCATCCGCATAGAGACGATGGGTATTGTGCATTTGAGCATTACCATCGATAGAGACCACCACAAAATACGCATGCTCCCTAAGCCAATCCACCTTCTCTCTATCCAGCAAGACTCCATTGGTGGTCACCGTCTTGATAAGCTTGGTACCTGTCTCTTGGGCTCGCTGTTCCACAACCTCTGTCGCATACTGGAACAGCTCCCACTCCAGCAACGGCTCACCCCCAAAAAGTCCAAACTCCAACTTCTGCATAGGCAGCTGGAAGATAAAGTCTATAGAGTGGCGGATGGTCTCTTGGGTGATAGGTCTGTGTTTTTTCTCTCCGGCATAGCAGTAGTTGCATCGGAGTTGGCAGTTGTGCGTGAGAGAGATGAAGAGGTGCATCTATCTTCGTGGTGCTACTATTTTTCCTGCGAGTGCGGAGGGGTGCTTGATCTGGTTTGGTTTGGAGGTGTTGATATCACAGGAGGTCGTCTGGGTTGTACTCTCCTGTCTTGGTGGCTCTACAGGTGGAATACCTCCTAGGTTTTCAGGCTCCTCTATCTGCTTGTCCGAGGTATTGTGTGGTGTGGGCTTATCGGTACTGGTGCAGGCAGTTGTCGAGAGTGCCACGCCCAGTGCCAAAGATGCGATGAGTTTTTTAGAGGGATAGCCAATCTCTCTGCTGTCAGGTTTTTGTATTTTCACTAGAAACTCCTTGGCCAAATAACTCCCACACTATAACACATTTTGCACTTTTTTACAATATCGAGGACACCTCCAATAATAAGTCATGCCCTTAACGCTGCTGCACAAACCAGGAAAACTCTCCTGTCATCACTACTGTCTCCGTACTGTCTTTTA
>JALWVW010000055.1 GCA_027079365.1 Campylobacteraceae bacterium
TACAACACCAATAATCCAAACTGCGTATTAATTACAAATACCCCCTAGGGTGCATTAACCGTAAATCTTCTCCAGATCGCCCATTCTTTTTCCCATATTCAGCAGGAGCATATCGGCCAGTGTCAGTGCCATCATCGCTTCACAGACGACCGCGCCTCTGATAGCGACACAGGGGTCATGGCGGCCTTTGAGGGAGAGGGTGGTGGGGTTGCCTTCTTTGTCTATGGTCTCCTGCTCCTGGAAGATACTGGGTGTGGGCTTGAAGTGGGTCTTGACGATGAGGGTATCACCGTTGCTGATGCCACCCAAGATACCGCCGGAGTGGTTGGAGGCGAAGCCCTCTGGGGTGAGGGGATCATTGTTTTGGCTGCCTTTGAGGTGGGTGCTGGCGATACCGTCTCCAATCTCTACGGCTTTGGCAGCATTGATACCCATCATCGCCTCGGCCAGTATGGCATCGAGCTTATAGTAGAGAGGTTCTCCCAGTCCTATAGGTACACCTGTGGCGGTAGTGAGTACCACGCCTCCTACAGAGTCATGATGCTCCTTGGCAGTAAGAATGGCTTGTTCTTGTGCTGCTTCTGCTTTGGGGTCGAGCGCATAGAGTTTGGAGCCTTTGGCATGGTCAAAGTCGATCGTTTCCGCAGCGATACCGTCTACTTCGCACAGCCCACTCTGGATAGCGATGCCGACCTGGGAGAGTATCAGCTTGGCGATAGCACCTCCTGCGACCCTGGCAGCGGTCTCTCTGGCAGAGCTGCGTCCGCCACCACGGTAGTCTCTGATGCCATACTTCTGCCAGTAGGTGAAGTCGGCATGTCCGGGGCGGAAGAGATCCTTGATATTGTCGTAGTCTTTGGATTTTTGGTTGGTGTTGAAGATCACCATGGCGATGGGGGTACCTGTGCTGAGCCCTTCGAAGACACCAGAGAGTATCTCTACTCTGTCTGCTTCCTTCCTGCCTGTTTCCAGCTTGGACTTTCCCGGTTTTCTACGGTCAAGCTCCGACTGGATAAAGACTTCGTCTATCTTCAGTCCGGCAGGTACACCATCGAGGATACAGCCCAGCGCCTTGCCGTGGGATTCACCAAATGTTGTCAGCGTCAGTTTTTTGCCAAAGCTGTTCATGTGGACTCCTGCAGTCTTTTGAGTGCTATTTTGGCTGCCTTCTGCTGTGCCTCTTTTTTACTTTTGCCTTTGGCTTTGGCGATGGGATCGCCATTGAGTGAGACCTCGATCTCAAACTCTTTTTTGTGGTCAGGGCCGCTGGAACCCAACATGGTGTAGAGCGGTGTGACACCATGGGTGGCCTGTGTCAGCTCCTGCAGTGCAGTTTTGTAATCCTGTGAGAGGCTACTGAGGTCGATCTTGGGGTAGGTCTCTTCCAGCAGGGTGATGGTGATCTCCTGACATTTGGCAAGCCCGGCTTCGAGGTAGGTAGCCCCTATGACCGCCTCAAAGGCATTGGAGAGCAGAGAGGGCTTACTGCGTCCGTCATTGCTCTCCTCGGCAGGTGAGAGGTAGATATGTTCACCCAGATCAAGCTTGCGCGCCAACTTGGTAAAGCCACTCTCGTTGACCAGTGAGGCCCTGATCTTGGAGAGTACGCCTTCTGCCTCATTGGGAAACTTCGTATAGAGAAACTCCCCTACGATGAGATCCAGTACCGCATCTCCCAAAAATTCAAGCCGCTCATTATTGTAAGGCTTCTTGTGACTTTTGTGTGTCAAAGCCTCAATAATCAACTGCTTGTTCTCAAAGGTGTATCCCAGCCGTTTTTCCAGTATTTCGTAGTGGTTCATTGTGTCTGCTCCTTGATTGCTTCTGCTGCTTCCCGCGCCAGAGTATCGCAGCGTTCATTTTCCGGATGTCCGTTGTGCCCTCTGACCCAGGTGCCTTTGACCTGATGAGGCGCCGCAGCTTCGAGGTAAGCTCTCCAGAGGTCAGGGTTTTTGACCTTCTTGAAGTCCTTTTTGACCCAGCCCTCCAGCCACTCATTGATCGCTTTGGTCACATAGGAGCTGTCCGAGACGACCTCTACAGTGCAGGGCTCTTTGAGGAGCTTGAGTCCTTCGATGACACCGCGAAGCTCCATGCGATTGTTGGTGGTGTGGGGCTCTGCGCCGCTGTACTCTTTGCGTGTACCCTGATACTCGAGGATGCCGCCATAGCCTCCTGGCCCCGGATTTCCCAGGCTTGATCCGTCAGAATAGAGTGTGATCTGTTTCTTCATCTTTGGCTATCTGCTCCTCTAGTTGGGCTGAATTGATCGCGAGACAGTGGGGGCA
>JALWVW010000056.1 GCA_027079365.1 Campylobacteraceae bacterium
GTGATATCTCCATCTTTATTATCATTGGCCGTAGCACCCGCATCGATGTAGATATCTCCTACGGTAAGGTTCACCTCTGCACTGCCTTGCAGTGCAATGACCGGTTTGATTTTGTCCTCTGCTGGCTTGACCATTACAGTCCGTGTCACCTCATCAGCCTGGTTGCCTGCGGCATCAGAGACATTGTAGGTGATGGTATAGGTACCTGCTTTTCCTGTATCGACTGGATTATCGACTACTATATCTGCAGTGATATCTCCATCTTTATTGTCAAGAGCTGTAGCTCCAGCATCGGCATAACTATCTCCCACCATGAGTGTCACACTGGGTTCCCCCTGCAGTGTGATCACCGGTTTTTGTAGGTCAGGCAATACAAAATCACAACCTGTTGCCAGTAGCACCAATAGCGCGCCCAGTAGATATCGTGTGAAAACTGTTTTCATTTTTTTTCTCCTCCATGTAATATATTAATTTATAAAAATAAAGTGTGTGACCCATGATTACTCGTACTCTATTATATAATAAAGCGCATCAATAGCTTTCAAATCATTCCACTGAGAAGCT
The DNA here is from genome assembly GCA_027079365.1 of Campylobacteraceae bacterium. Lineage (GTDB taxonomy): Bacteria > Campylobacterota > Campylobacteria > Campylobacterales > Sulfurovaceae > JAAXPZ01. Next base: position 565 of record JALWVW010000056.1, read on the forward strand.
TGACCCAGATGACCACTACCGAGTGCCCACTCGGTTATCGCCATGCCAGCTGCGTCTTGATTGCCAGAGTTGTCAGGCTCCATCTGTATTCTGTCAGTTTTTCGACCCCAGTTGTTATAGAATCCATTTTCAGGATGGCCATTCCTAATACCAGACCAAAACTGCTGAGAGCTGTCTCTCCATACCCATTTGCCCTCCGTAGTTAAATCATTCGCCCCTATCCACACATAGGAAGCCTCTCCACCATTGGAAGCTTTTGTTTGGGCATACTCCCCTTGTGTTATGAAGCGATTGAGTCTGGAGAAAATCTCATGATTCTCTCCGCTGCTTTCAATCTTGGCTAGGTGTCCACCATCTGCTTGCGCTGCATCAGAAGCTTCTTGCCACGAGAGAGCATGCTTGACAATCTTGTAAATGTGGCCATTGTACGCAAAGGTCTCGCTGGGAGCTCGAGTCGAAGTACTGATATCGTCTATGCGGCTAGAACCACGGATGGAGAACCCTACGATGCTTGTGATGTGGTCATTGGGGTACGCTGTCTTGAGGTCTGCCGCAATGTCACGAGTGAAGGTGTGCCATGTGCCATCTCTAGCACTCCTCCCTAATCCATGATAGACATAATTACCATTGGCACTTACTCTAGTGCCTATATCAGTAGGGCCATACTCCATATACAAGACATTGTTGCCCCTATTTTCTGTGCGTATCTGAACAAAGAATCTAAAGGTATGAAAAGCTTTCAAACTCCAAGAAGCAACAAAGCCTTCCGTAACCTGAACAGGAAAATTAAATCCATTTTCTGTCCCGTCGTCACCCTCTAGAATGATAACATGATTGCCACGAGTTGGGTCGAAGTCATTGTCTATAGAGGGATTGGCGCCTTGGCCATATGAACTCCAGCCAGCAGTATCGCCATCTTCCGCATCTTCATGTATGGCTACAGTAGGGTTTATCACATTGATAGTCCGCTTGGTGCTCGCTTGATTGCCACTACTGTCGCTTACACTATAGGTGATAGTGTAGGTACCCAGTGTATTTGGATCGACTGTGCCGCTGATATTGATAGCATCACTGATATCCTTATCGATGTCATCACTCGCTTTTGCTCCTTTTTCTGTATATTGGCCATGAAGCATAACATTGACGGTTGCCTTGCCAACTACCGAGATGACAGGAGGGACACTATTGGGGGTTTTTCTCTCTGTCAAAAATTGACTACACAAAAGCTTTCCGTCATCTCTAGTAGAACCACAAGCCAGCTCTTTGACCCACCCAGCCACGATGTTGGCACCTGTTGGACTCATGTGAGCATTGTTGATACCCCTAAAGTGCTCTAAGTATCCATAGATTATATCTGCTTCGGGCAGCGTTTCGGCCAAATTGTTGTCATCGACTCCATCGCCATTATAATCATTATTTTCATCGTAATCCTCCCAGACACTTATGCTTTTAGCATTGAGGTTCAAATAGAGTACATCTTCGGCAGTAGCAACATCACCAACCCATCCAGTATAGTGTCTAGATGGGTGATGGTTTCTATGGTTGGGTGGTGAGAGAAGTACGGGGGTGAGCCCCAGTCTCTTGGCATCAGCGATGTAGGCTTTTAACTCATTTTTGAAGTTCACTTCACCGATATGATGCGCCTCATCATTAGCTCCAAACTGTATCAGAAGAAAGCCGCCGTTGTTGTCATTAGTCTCCTT
>JALWVW010000057.1 GCA_027079365.1 Campylobacteraceae bacterium
TAACGATCTCCAAATTTGTCCAGATTGTCTATTTCGGTATCAAACTGGTCAAAATGCCGCTCTTCATCTATCACTATATCCTCAAAAAGCCGTTTTGTTACACTATCAAGATTTTGTGCACTCTGATTTGAAAAATCATTATACATCTTGATGGCATGCTCCTCCTCTCCTGCGGAAAAAGCCAGCATCTTTTTGATGTCAGTTATGTACTGCACCTTTTGAGAGGGTTCCATTGTGATCTCGCCTTTCAAAAAGAGAATCCTGTCGGCAATAGTCTCGACATGGCGCATCTCCTCTATGGCTGTTTTTTTGAACAGGGCACCCAGAAGATCATATCCCTGATCATCACAGTGAAAGTGGAAGTACATATATTGGTTGATGGCGGCCAGTTCGTCTCCTATTGCTTTGTTGAGAAGATCTATACTTTTTTGTTTCATTTTATTTTCCTTGGTTCAATTCTTTTTCTATGTTGCTGCCATAGTCTACATCAGCTTTTTTAAAGTGTGATACCTGTAGAGCTTGAATCTCTGGGGTAGCATTGCTAAGTGATCTCACAATATTGGTAACCAAATCATTCTGCTCGTTTCTGCTTAGAATTCGATAAAGATCCCCAGCTTGTGCAAAGTCACTGTTCTCATCACTGTCATGGGCGTAACGGTCTGCATCACCGCTTATTTTTAATGGTGGTTCAGAAAGTTCCGGAGACTCCGTCGGTACAGTATAATGACTCGGCTCGTAATTCAAACTATCCCCTCCATTATCATCAAAACGCATGGCACCATTTCTAAAGCCATTGTTTACTTCCACATCTGGCTTGTTGATAGGTAAGGCATTATAATTTACACCCAGTCTGTATCTTTGTGTATCTGGATAGGAGAACAATCTTCCTTGAAGCATCTTGTCAGGGGAAAGTCCGATACCCGGTACTTTATTTGACGGTGAAAAGGCTGCTTGTTCTACTTCGTTAAAATAGTTTCTTGGATTTCTGTTAAGCTCCAATATCCCTACTTCTACCAGTGGATAATCCCTATGAGGCCAAACCTTAGTCACATCAAATGGATTGATGGCATAACTCTCAGCTTCTACCTCGGGCATGATTTGTACATGCACTTTCCATGAGGGAAAATCACCATTTTTAATCGATACAAAAAGATCTTCTGTTGCATAATCAGGATTTGTTCCTGCCAGTCTTGTCGCTTCGTTTGCTGAAAGATTTTTAATTCCTTGCATCGTTTTGAGATGAAATTTGACCCAGAATCGCTCATTGTCTGCATTGATAAAACTATAGGTGTGTGAGCTGTATCCATTCATATGACGATAACTGTCAGGTGTTCCGCGATTAGAAAACAGTGTTGTAATCTGATGCAAAGACTCTGGTGATTTTGACCAAAAATCCCACATCATATTATCCGATTTCAAGTTGCTGTCGGGCATTCTTTTTTGTGTATGGATAAAGTCAGGAAACTTTAACGGGTCTCTTATGAAAAAGACCGGTGTGTTATTCCCGACCAAATCCCAGTTTCCTTCATCGGTATAAAACTTCGTGGCAAAACCTCTGGGATCTCTTGCCGTATCAGCTGAACCTCTCTCGCCTCCAACTGTTGAAAATCTTGTAAAAGTTCTTGTCTGTTTACCTATCTCAGAAAAAATACTTGCTTTGGTATATTTTGTGATATCGTTTGTCACAGTAAAGGTACCATGAGCACCTGCACCTTTGGCATGAACGATTCTCTCAGGAATCTCTTCTCTGTCAAAGTGTGCCAATTTTTCCTGAAGATACACATCCTGCATCAACACAGGTCCACGAGAACCTGCTGTTAATGAATTTTGATTGTTATCTACTTTTCTCCCGTTTGCCGTTGTCAAATCTATCTTTTTCATCATTCTTTCCTTTCGAAATAAGAAATAGTCATTTATCCTACAGTGATATTGTCAGATACTTTTTTGAAGTACTCTTGGCCTGCCTTGCACAATGGACAAGCTTTCGGTGCTTTTTTGCCTCTATGGACATGCCCACACACTTCACAAATATACTCTTCATTGTTTTCGCTGTCGAAAAAACCTTCTGCTTCCAATGCTTCCTTGAGTGCCAGGTACTCTCTTTCGTGCTCTACCTCTACTTTACCTATGGCTCTAAAAAGTCTTGCAATATCAGCCAGTCCTTCTTCTTTGGCGATCTCAGCAAAATTGGGATACATCTCTTCATGTTCATAGCGCTCACCATCAGCGGCATAGATAAGATTCTTCTTTGTGGT
>JALWVW010000058.1 GCA_027079365.1 Campylobacteraceae bacterium
GGTGATACTCTTGTCTTTGCCAAAGAGGATATACCCTACCAGAGGCAGACTTCCCAGTACCTTTCCTACCTCTCTGGCGGTGCGTATCGCCAAGTCTATATTGAGTGCACCATTCTCCAGTGCCACGATACCCTTGCCAACGATTGTCGAGGATTTGCCATCGATATAGATCTTATCGAAGACTACTTTGCTCTGCTGTATTCTAAACTCAATCCTTCCGCTGCGCACCACATAGCCCTTTTGACTGAATCCTGGATCGGAAAGTGTCATGAGTGCGGGGATGGTATTGAAAAGTGCAATTAGGTCATTGTAAGCCTTAAAACTCTCGATTGCTCCACCTTTGATATCGATCGCCCCTTTGAGCTCTCCCTTGACACTGCCCAGAAGTTCCAACGAATATCTCCCTCCATGCAGACCATTGAAATGGATCAGCGCCTGAAGCATCTTGTCTTTGATCTTATCTGCCTGCACCACCAGGCTGTTGCCATTTTTTTCTATATGTACCCGGTCACCCTCTTTGGTAGCATTAAAAGTAGTATTTTTACCGCTGACACTAAGGTCAAAGGCATCGGTAAGCAGGACATATTTGCCATACCGGATCATACTGTTTCTTGCTCTGACCCGAAGTTTCTTTAGCGTTTTTCCTTTTTTGCCTGCATAGAGTGCCAGCATTTTTTTGGCATCGATATTGATATTTTTGATCCGAATCAAAGATTTTTTACTATCATAGGAGAGGTTCCCATTGAGCGTATTCAACTTCAGCGTATTGCTTTTATAGCCCCCTTCAAAAGGTACTGTTGAGATATATCCCCCTTTTCTATAGAGGTAACTTTGCTTCCATGTTGCTTTTCCTGAAAAAGTATAGTTTTTGTAGTCTCGTGTATCCAGTGTAAAATTTCCGCTGCTGAGTTTCAGTGGTAAATTTTTGATAAAAGGAAGTAGCGGTTTGATATCTTTGTTGATAATCCTTATGCCTCCTTTTTTAAGCGCCTCTATTTTCAGGTGGTAACTGGGCAACATAAATTCTGTACGGTCTTTATAGGAGAGCAGCAAGGGTACCTTTTTTTTGTTCCGAATCTGTACCGAGCTCTCCCCTTTTGTACCCAACAAAAGATGCTTGATATCTACTTTAAATTTGGCTTTTTGCGTAGAGAGATTGATAAAGCCATTCACTACCCCGTCAAACCAACTGTCATAGAGTGGGACAGACCAAAGCGCCACACGGTTTCGCGTAAAGGTGATCTCTCCTCCACTCAGATGCAGTGGGACTCCATTCAATAAGATCACACTATTCTTTGAAACGAAAACCCTCCCCTCAATTTTTGTCTCTTCCGTATCCAGATCTACATCCAGATCAATGGTTGCACGCATCTTTCCTTTTTTTTGCTGCAGAGGAATCTTGACATCATAGGCACCCAATATCTGATCGATCTCTTTATCGTACAAAGTATGAAATTTCAACTTCAAGAGTAAACGAGTGTGTTCCTTTCCCGCAAGATGAAGCAGTGCCACCTGACTGCCTGTCATCTTTTTTTGATGATAACGGGGATGGTCAAGGTCAAAATCCAGACGGTTATCATGAAATCGTATATGTACTTTGGGGGCGATGACCGGCCGAAGCGTCTCTTCAAAACGGATCGTTACCGCCTCAAGTAGCGCCTCAGCCTGCATAGCAGCAATATCCGGTACAAAACCCTCTGTGGTAATCCTCCCGGTACCTTCTAGTGAAATCAGATGGTACCGTTTGGCCTGCACCTTTTTGTCTATCCACACCCTGGTTCCCTTCTCTATCTCAAACAGATCCAGCAGGGGAGTGATCGTAGTCGCCTCCTGAGAGCTTAGCAGGAAAGTGACTTTACGATCCTGTATCTGTATCTGTACTGCACCTTTGATCCCTACGATCTCATAGGTACCTTTGAATGTAACCCTTTCCCCCTGGTAGCCATAGTGCATCTTGCCTTGCAGTGTCACATGCTGTTTTTTGATATGTATCAGTGGAAGTGTCGCCACCAGACCGCCTTTTTGTGCTGTGATCATTCCTGCGATCTCATAGGCATCACTGTCTATATAGAGTGTATTGTCTGCATAGATAAGCCGATAGGTGTCGTTGGTGAAATGCACACTGCCAAGCTCTATATACTCAAAAAATGTGAGTACCCGTTTGAGCTTTCTGATCTGTGTATCCAGATCAGAAAGCTCTGTTTTGCTTCTCCTCTTTGGGATCTCCAGATTTTCGATCTTGAGCGTCAG
>JALWVW010000059.1 GCA_027079365.1 Campylobacteraceae bacterium
TCGATCTGAAGCGTGTCTCTTTCTGGGAGATCTCGCTCAACAACCTTCCCACCAACAAAACCCGCTATTTTACACGTAAAGAGTACGATGCACTACATACCTTTCTCAAAAAAGTAAAGAAAAAAGAAAAATAACCCATGCTCCTGGCACTGAAATACCGCCCTGCTACACTAGATGATATCGTAGGACAAGAAGCATTATTGGGCCCAGAGGCACCCCTCCGCAAACTCATAGAGGCAGATGCCCTCCCCCATCTCTTCCTTTATGGCCCTCCCGGATGCGGCAAGACCACATTGGCAAGAGTCATTGCCTCTACGCTTCAGAGGCCTTTCTATGAACTCAATGGTACGACACTCAAAGTCGAAGCACTTAGAAAGATATTTAAAGAATATACGCACGCACTGCAAAAACCACTGATCTTTATCGATGAGGTACATCGCCTCAGCAAAAATCAGCAAGAGGTACTTCTTCCCTATATGGAGTCTTACACTGCACTCATTATCGGAGCCTCTACTGAAAATCCCTACTACAGTATGACCGCAGCCATACGCTCGAGATCACACCTTTTTGCGCTCAAATCTATTGAGAGCAACACCATGGCAAAACAGCTGGAAAGAATCATCGCAAAAGAAGGATTTTTACTTAACGAGGATGCCAAGACATTTTTAGTCAGTTCAAGCGATGGAGACCTCAGAGCTATGCTCAATCTCCTGGAAAGTGCGTCTCTCATCGGCTCTCCAGTCACGCTGAAGACACTGAAGTCCATCAGGCCACACGCCATCCAAGCAGGCTCCAGTGAAGCAGACAGCCACTATGACCTCACCTCTGCCATGATTAAAAGTATCCGAGGCAGTGATATTGATGCAGCTATCTATTATCTTGCGCGGCTTATCAGTGGAGGAGAGCCACCAGAGTTCTTAGCAAGAAGGCTGGCTATCCTTGCCAGTGAGGATATCGGCAACGCCAACCCCCATGCACTCACGCTTGCAGCTTCCACGCTCACCATTGTCAAACATATAGGCTATCCGGAAGCCAGAATTCCTCTGGCTCAGCTGGCAGTTTATCTCGCCAGCTCTCCCAAATCCAATAGTGCCTACGAGGCGATCAATGCTGCCCAAAAGGCCATCGCGGATAGTGAAATATACCCTGTGCCAGAACACCTCAAAACAGGCAGCGATACCTATCTCTACCCACATAACTATGGTGGCTGGGTCGCACAGTCTTATCTAGAGAAAAATTCGGTTTTTTATCACTCTAAAGGGAGTGGATTTGAAAAGAATCTGGATGCCTGGCTGGAGAAGATCAAGGAAGGTACTATTTAAGATATTGTAGTGTCTTTCTCGCTCGATCCAGATTGATGGCACCATCCAGATAATCATTCTCTGTCTTTTTCAGGGTTTTTAACAAAAAGGTTTTAAACTCACTTTTGTTAAGCTGGCTCTCTGCTATCTCTTTCATTGTATCAAAATCGGGAAAATAACTTAACATCCTGCTTTTTACTGTACTCTCACTCCAAACTTCTTTTGCTTTGGACAAGGGTACGCCGGAAAAATTGAGCATATCGTCACCATTAATATCTTTTCGATAATACTGCGCATACTCTTTGGCTTTTTTTGACTGGCTACTCTCCAGGCCGGGCGTTGTACTCTCAGCTGTGTCGACAAGATTGGTCACTAAGTACATAAAACCCAGCCCTGCCAAGAACATTACCACTATCCCTTTATTCACTGCCAAACCCCCTAGATCATTTATAATGGTTTAATTATATCAGAAAAATGATTGTTTTCATCTATTCACATTTCGCTCACAATTCTTCGTTATACTGTTGACACAAAAAACAATATAGAGGAGAAGGAGGATTACTCATGCACTATCCATACCGAAAATCTCTTATCTCGACCGTCTTGGCTGCTATAGTTTTGACAGGCTGCACCGCGACACAGCCCGGGCTGGTGGACAATGGTAACGAAAATACCAAAAAAGGTGGCATCATCGGTGCAATCAGTGGTGCTTTCATCGGTCTGACCCAGAGTAATAGCAAACATCGTACCCGCAATACCATTCTCGGCGCTATCGGAGGTGGTGCTGCTGGGGCATTGGTCGGCTACAGTCTTGATCAGCAGGCTAACGAGGTAGCCAATGCGCTTGGCACCCATGTGGACAATGATCCGCTTTCACAGATAGACCCCAACCGTAGTCTGATAGTCTCCAAGGGCGAGAACTATGTCA
>JALWVW010000060.1 GCA_027079365.1 Campylobacteraceae bacterium
TTATGCTAAAATCGCGTTCCAAAAGTATTGATGAGTGCTTATGTGTTTAGCCGGCATTCTCATTAGTGGTAGTTGTCAGTACTTATGCATGGTTCTCAGCGGAGCTTTTACGCTGGATAAAATTTAAAGAAATACAAGGAAACAGTATGACAATGATCAGAATGACAAGAATGGGTAGAAAAAAGAAGCCTTTTTACAGAATCGTCGTAACAGACAGCAGAAAGAGAAGAGACAGCGGTTGGATCGAGGCTATCGGTCACTATAATCCGGTATCAGCGAACAAAGAGCTTACATTGGATGAAGAGAGACTCAACTACTGGATAGGTGTAGGTGCACAGATGAGCCCTACTGTCAAAAGACTGGCAAAAAGATAATCCATGGCAAAAGATTTTGTGCTCGCCTATGCCAAAATGATCGTCAAGTATCCGGAAGCTGTCTCGATAGAGGTGGCAGATATGGATGAGGCGGCAGAGGAGATCACAGTCTATGCAGATCCTGCAGATGTAGGAAAGCTGATAGGCAAAGAAGGTCGCATGATCAATGCAATCAAAACAGTTATTTCGGGCTGCAAAGCCAAGCATGGCAAAAGCTACAGGGTCAATGTCAAGGCGAATAGCTAAGCAATGCATAACGAGCCACTTTTTATCGCTCAGATAGGGCGTACCGTAGGACTACATGGTGATCTCAAGCTCCATCTTCATACCGATTTTCCCGAACAGTTTCAAGTTGGAGCTTCGTTAGAGAGCAGCAGGGGCACTTTGGAGATCTCTGCATATAATCCTGCCAGAAGCCTGATACGTTTTGTGGGTTACGCCTCTATTGATGCAGCGAAAAAACTTACCAATACCAAGCTTTACAGTACGGCAGAGCAGACGAAAGAAGCCTGCAGCCTTGATGAAGGGGAGTATTTCTGGTTTGATATTATTGGCGCGTCACTCTATGAAGGCGAACTACTACTGGGAGTAGTGGAAGATATCGACCGTATGCCGAGTGCTGATTATCTGGTAATCAAGACCGCACAGGGACTTGTCGAATCTGGTGCAGCGAAAGACTTTCTGCTACCGTATATTCCGCGATATATCCTTTCTGTGGAGAGTGAAGCCAAGAAAGTACTAGCCAAAGATGCCAAAGAGATACTGGATGCGAGCTAGGCAATGCATTTTACATTTGTAACCCTTTTCCCTCAAATTATAGAAGGTTACTTTTCTGATTCAATACTGGCGCGTGCGGTTGAGGAGGAGAAGATTACCCTTGCGTATTACAACCCCAGAGACTATACGACCAACAAACACCTTAAAGTAGATGAGCCGATGATCGGTGGTGGTGCAGGAATGCTGATGACCCCCCAACCGCTGGATGATACACTCAAAGCCATCAAGACAGAAGCACCTGAAGCGCATATCGTATTTCTTACACCTGTGGCCAAACCATTTAGACAAATTGATGCCAAAAGGTTGGCAAAGAAGCGTCATATCGTATTGGTTAGCGGCCGTTATGAGGGGATAGATGAGCGGGTGATTGAAATGCATGCAGATGAGCTTTTCTCTGTGGGAGACTTTATCTTGACCGGTGGAGAGCTTCCCTCAATGATGCTTTGTGATGCGATATCCCGTAATGTAGAAGGAGTGTTGGGTAACAGTGATTCGCTTACTACTGAGAGTTTTGAAGCGTCACTTTTAGAAGCACCCTCTTTCAGTAAACCCAAACTCTATCAAAATATTCCCGTCGTTTCAGAGTTTCTAAAGGGGAATCATAGTAAAATCGCAGACTTAAAAAAACGGATGGCTTTGTTCAAAACAAAGTATTTTAGACCCGACATTTATGCAAAAGCAAAGGCAAAACAATGAAAAACAAATACATAGAAAGCTTTGAAAAAGCACAACTAGAGGGGAAAGCAGTACCCGAGTTCAGAGCTGGTGATACACTGAGAGTCGCAGTAACGATCACAGAGGGAAACAAGACAAGAGTACAGAACTATGAAGGTGTATGCATCGCCATTAGAGGCGAAGGTACCGGTAGAACATTCAATGTCAGAAAGATCGGCGCCAACTCTGTGGGTGTAGAAAGAACATTCCCTCTCTATTCTGACAGCATCGACAGTATCACAGTGCTTAGAAGAGGTAGGGTCAGAAGAGCGAAGCTGTTCTATCTAAGAGAGAGAAAGGGTAAGTCGGCTCGTATCAAAGAGCTCAGAAGAAAGTAATCTTTCTTTCGTCCTATTTTACTTCATCTTTGACCGAATGGATCTTTTTCCGTTTGGTCACTTACCTTTTGTAAGCTTCCGCACTCTAAAAACTTCATTTGACCAAATCTAAAGCAAACTAGAACGAAATAAGCCTTGTTAGAACATAAATGATAGAATCTTTACTTTCTTATGTTATATAAAATTTCAACTTGTTCTACTATAATACCTATTATTTTACAAGGACTGTGCTGTGTCAATACTCCAGAAAATACTACGAAAAGCGATCATGTTGGTGCAGCTAGTGCTGGTGGTGATCTTCATCGTCTTTGAAGAGATTATTTGGGAGGGCTTTGCCAAGCCTATCTATATCTTTATCCATGAGCTGCATGTTCTTCAGAAACTTCAGACCAAGCTCCAGTCTATTGACCGTTATGTGATACTTATTTTGTTTGTGGTGCTACTGGTTGGTGTAGAGTTTGCTGGTATTACTGCAGGTGTCATGGCAGTCAAAGGGATGGTGATATCAGCGGTGCTGCTTTATGCGCTGAAGATTCCTATTGCAGCCTTTACTTTTTGGCTTTTTAGGGCTACGGAAGAGAAGCTTCTCTCTTTTGCATGGTTCAAGTATCTTTATGAAAAGGTACTGGCTCTTTTTGAGTGGATCAAATCACGGGAGATTTATAAGCGTACCATACAGGGGACCAAAAGATTGAAGTTGCAGATCAAAAGTTTTATCAAAACTTTCAAGCAGAACTACCTCTCTGGAGAGAATACACTTTCTAAGCGTTTTATGCGACTCTATTACTTGGTAAAACAGATGATCCGTAAAGAGGACAAGGTCTAGTAACTTCTGCTTTTTATGGCCTGCTTTGCCTCTCTGTCAAGGGTTTTTGCTTTGAGGTCTGCACGCTTATCATGGAGTTTTTTCCCTTTGGCAACGGCAATACTGACTTTGACAAGATTGCGTTCATTGAAATAGAGAATCAGTGGTACGACAGTCAATCCCTCTTTGTGTATCTTTAGATAGATCTTTTCTATTTGTTTTTTGTGCAGCAGAAGCTTTCTGGGGGTTCGGCTGTCGCGGCTGTAGTGCCGGTTGGTTGTCTCAAGTTCTGCGATATGGGCATTCATGAGGTGGAGTTCCCCTTTGATGAAGCGACAGAAAGCATCATTGAGGTTGGCACGCTTGGCGCGTAGCGCTTTGACCTCAGAGCCTTGCAGTACAATACCTGCTTCGAACTTCTCTAATATCTCATAATCATGTCTGGCTTTTTTATTTTGTGCTATAAGATTGATTGCCAAGGTGTACAACCCCTTTATTAATCATTTTCCGGCATTATACCACATTTCAAACTTAAAGGAGAGTGCATGGGTGATGTGGACAAGTATCAGATCAAGGTGCTGAAGAAGCAGATGTTTATCAGTACCCTCAAAGCCTGGATCATTGGTGTTATTTTAATTGCAGAGTTGTTATTTATTGGTATGTATTTTGTCAAAAGTGGGCTTTTGGGGACGACTGTCTCAGCAGGCAAAAAGATAGCAGTAATTCATTATGATAAAGAGGTTACTGAGGCGTATACCGCCAAGATTATGGAGAAGATGGATCGAATCAGGGAAAACAAAAGCTATAAAGAGATTCTGTTTGTGATGGCATCTCCTGGTGGCTCACCAACAGCAAGCGAAGAGCTTTCTGAGTATCTCAAATTCTTCCAGAAGACAAAGCCGATCACCATGTATGTCTCGTCTATTGCGGCCAGTGGTGGTTATTATATCGCATCAGCGATCAAACCGCTCATTGCTAACAAAAATGCCATTATAGGCTCTATCGGTGTGATCATGCCACATTATAATCTAGGAGAATTGGCAAAAAAAATAGGTATCACAGAAGATTATCTGGCAGCAGGAAAATACAAGAAGCCCATCTCTATGTTTAAAGAGATCGATGATGAGAACAGAAAATATATGACAGAGCATCTGTTGAAGCCCACTTATGAGAATTTCATCAATGCGGTTGCTGTCAATAGGGGTATTAGTAGAGACAAGTTGCTTCCTTTTGCCGATGGCAAGATTTATATTGCCAATGCACCAGAGGTCAAAGGCGTGCTGGTGGATAAAATTTCCTCTCTTTATAAGATCAAAAAAGCATTACGCAAAAAATATGGTGCAGAGATAGCGTTTGAAAAAGTAGAAATTGAAAAGAAGTACCCTTTTCTTCCAGAGATAAAAGTGGACATCGGACTTGAGACATTGCTTGAAAATTTCAAAATGAAGTAGGACTCTTTTAAGTATTTTCATGAAAATAAGCAAAAATTTATCTAGCTGAGATAAAATGGTTTATTAATGATTTTTCATAGAGGAACTTTGGTGATAGGAAAAATTTTACGACTAACCATAGCAGGGTGTAGTGCATTGCTTCTGACCGCGTGTTTTGATCTTGCAGCACAAAGCAAGTATGTCGAAATAGATCAAGATGCTACAGGATATAGTATAGTTTTGGGACCGGAAACTACTTCAGATAGTGACCGAGTGATCTACACTATCGTCTCTCCTCCTACACATGGAACACTTGATATCAGCAAACTTCCTGAGGTTTCCTACGCCCCAGACAGTGGCTATACAGGCAAAGACTTGTTTACTTTTAAGCTGAGTGATGGCGAAGATGAGTCCAATGTGGCGCGTATTATGATTACGGTAAAGGCATTAAAACAAGACAATCAAGCACCTATAGCGCATATAGTCATAGAGGGTGAAGTATTGGTGTCAGAGGGAGACATAGTCTCGCTCTCAGGTGCTACCAGCAGTGATGAAGATGGAGATATCGTCAGCTATGAATGGCGTGAAGAGGATACGCTCATACACACAGGACCCCTCTATGATGCAAATCTTTCGGCAGGAAGTCACACTATTACCCTTAGGGTGACCGATGATCAAAATGCTACAGGCGAAGAGTCGATAGAGATTATTGTGAATGCACTCTCAGAGTGAAGTTATGGGCAGCACCTATTTTTAGAGGTGCCCCGGAGGCCTGGTGACAACTATGCTGGTCTAAAAAATGTGCTTCCACTCCCAGAAAAGAACCACCCCTTTTTATCAAGCTCTTCCAGTTCCGGATAAGCAATCATAGCAGCAGGATAGAGATCGTTGAGTGCGACAGGATCCGCTACAAGTGAGAGTAGAGTTTTAGAGTCGAGATTCTCCCATCCGAAAAAAGAGGCGGGATCAATATTGGCAAAGAGATACTTCTTGAATGTTTTGTAAACCTCTGCTGTGTCACAGCCAATATCAGGGGTATCAAGTTCCAGTGCCAAAGGCGTTTCATGAAAGGGCTGTACAATCTCCCCAAAGCCTTTCACATTGGCAGAGGGATAGTTATAGATGAAGAAGGGTAGGTCAGCTCCTACTTCGCTGCCGATCTTTGCAAGTGTATCGCTGTCGATCTTGAGTCCGCAGACTTCATTGGCAAGTCGCATAAATGAAGCTGCATCGGAGCTTCCTCCTCCCAATCCTGCCTGAGAAGGTATGCGTTTCTCCACGACTACCTTGTGATTGAGAAAGAAATGAATCAGAATAGGGTTATCTAGATATCGGTTGAGTGAGACAAAGGCTTTGTAAATGGTATTGGATTCTCTGGCTATACCTTCGCAGCCCTCAATAGTAAAGTGCTCGAATTCTCCAGGAACAAAGGTAATCGTGTCATAAAGATCTTCTACACGCATAAAACGAGAGAGCAAGGTATGGTAACCCTCTTCGTGACCTGTGATCTTGAGAAAAATATTGACTTTGGCATGTGCTTTTATACTGTACATAAGTCTCCTTTAAATTTGGGTATTCTGTTGAACTTGTATCCGATTCCTTCCTGGGTAATCTCAACAATGGAGAAGAAGTTGGTCGTTTCCACAAGGTAGACTCCCTTATCCTTTTCTTTAAAATACTCTATAGAGAGCTTTTTTCCAAGCTCAAGCCATGCTTCATCCCCGGTATAGATATTGCGGGGTATGGCAAGGTGTTTGAATGGATTCAGCGCCTTCTCATTGTTATAGTAGAATTGTCCCTCATGGACACGATGGAGACTTGAAAGCGTGGCATGGATACCCAACCTGTCTGCAATCAGTGCTCCAAGACTTCGGATATAGGTTCCTTCACTTACTGTTGCTTCAAAATGGACAAAGGGGTGGGTATAGTGTAAAAGTGTTATCTTGTGAATGGTTGAAGTGATCGTTTTGAGCTGTACCTCTTCGCCCTTTCTCATCAAATCGTAGGCGCGTTTTCCGTTGATTTTTTTAGCAGAGTATTTGGGGGGATAGTAGGTGAGCTTCCCCTGCAGACTTTGCAGAGCCTCTTTGATCCTTTCTGTGTCAAAAGGAGTGACTTCTCGGAGACTGTCTACTTTTTCTATGTCCAGTGTGGGGGAGTTGGCACCCAGCCAGAGGGTTGCTTGGTAGCTTTTTGGTGTTTTGTCGAGGTATTGAAACAGTTTGGTGTACTGTCCTGTAGCCACAATGAGGCAGCCTGTGGCAAAGGGGTCAAGTGTACCGGAAAAGCCTACTTTTTTGGTATGGTATTTTCGCTTGATATGCCTCATATATCCATTGGAACTACGGTATATGGGTTTGTTGACAACAAATAGGCGATTCAATTTTATTCCTCAGCCTATACAGGCTGCACAAATGAGCTCAGGATCTCTTTTTTATTGCCACCAAAATTAATAAGAAGCTTGTATTCCCTGCCTGATTTGTTGGCAGCCTGTACCCGCCCTATACCAAAAATCTTGTGTTTGACAAGGTCTCCCTTTTTGTAGCCGGCACTTTTGGTGATCTTGAGTGCAGTATCATTGATAAGCCCCGCTTCACCGAGGAAGCGGCTCTTGTCCAGCATCTTTCTGCGACCCTTGTAGAAACGACTATCCACATAGCAGAGTGTGAGATCTGACTTGGCTCTGGTGATGGCGACATAGCCGAGCCTGCGCTCCTCTTCCATATTGCACCCTTCGCCAAGTAGAGGGAAAAATTCCTCCTCCATACCGATGACATAGAGGTACTCAAACTCCAAACCCTTGGCAGCATGGATACTCATGATGGCGATCGTATCCCTTTCGACCTCATCTTGATCGCTCTGCAAAGAAATATTGTTGAGGAACTCATCCAATGTGATATCCGGATTCTGTACGATTGCCTCACGAAAATAGCCATAAAACTCATCAATATTAAGTATGCGTTCTATACCATCTACCATACTCTGATAATGCTCCTTGAGCTTGATGGTCTCTTCAAACAGTGCGACAAAGTTATAAAGAGAGACTCTGGTCTCAGCCTGCAGCATATGGATGTCCTCTACCAATGCCTTAAGAGAGGCAGCAGCACGTTTGGTTGTAGTGGACTCAAGCTCTTT
>JALWVW010000061.1 GCA_027079365.1 Campylobacteraceae bacterium
ATGGCAGCCTCTGCGATGGTGCAGGCCAGGCAGGGATACTGGCAGGCAGAGGGTACAACCGTCAGCTGCCTCCTGAGCAGATCGCCAAAGCCGATGTGGTAGTGGTCTGGGGGCGCAACCTCACTGTTACCAATTCTCATATCATGCCCTATATCAAGGGGAAAACACTCATTGTCATCGATCCTGTACGGACTCCCATCGCCAAACAGGCAGATATCCATCTGCAGATACAGCCTCGCAGTGATTTTATGCTGGCGATCATGCTGGCGCGTTTTGTTGCGATGGAGAATGCAGAGGATGAGGCATGGCTGGAGACACACGCAGAGGATTTTGAGGATTTTTATGAGTTCACGCAGGGCTTTCGTATGGTGCCTGCACTGCGTGATATCGGCATAGACATAGAGCAGGTCGGAGATGTTCTGTCACTGTTATTGGGGAAGAAAGTGGTCTTTCTTGTGGGTGCAGGGCCGCAAAAATACAGCCAGGGTCATGCTGTCTTTCATGCGATCGATTCGCTGGCTGCTACACTGGGGCTCTTTGGTAGAGAGGGGTGCGGGGTGAGCTATCTGGGAAATTCGACACAGGGTTTTGAGAATCCATTCAAGATAGATGTCAACGAGGTCTCGATCGTCACCACACCTTTTGAGAAATTCAAAACCGTACTGGTGCGAGGCGGTAATCCTGCAGGCTCTATGCCAGGTACCAATCGGGTGGTAACTGCGCTCAAGCAGGTGGAGAACCTTATCTATTTTGGACTACATGAAAACGAGACCAGTCATCTGGCAGATATCATCATCCCTGCCAAAACCTTTTTGGAGAAAGAGGATATCCGTCTCTGCTATGGACATCACTATATCGAAGATATGCACAAGGTACTTGACAGCGATATCGGTATCAGTGAGTATGACTTTGTGGCAGCAATGTTTGAGAGACTGGGACTGGAAGGGCTGAAGAGTGAGCAGACCTATTTGGATATATGGAGAGGTCAGTACGCCACTGCCAATGATTATGCTGTCCTGCCTGACTATGAAGAGATCCCTTATTGGGAGGGCTTCGGTGAGGGGAGTGATGAGAAGTTTGTCTTTGTTGATGACTACGAGGATGATTTTGAGGCAGAGGAGGCAGAGGGGATGTATTGGCTGCTCACCCCCAAGCCATCCAAATCGCTCAATACCCAGTTTGTGCGTAGCCAGTATGTACTTGTGTCACCAAGTTCCGGCTTTAAAGATGCAGAGAGGGTACGGGTGGTCTCTGCACATGGTGAGCAGCAATTTGATGTCAGGCTCAGTGCTGATCTTCGAGAGGATTGTGTGCTGATCTATGCCGGCAGTATTGGTGTCAACAAGCTCACTCCCCCCGTGTCCAGTCAGGAGGGAGAGGGCGCCTGTTATCAGGAAGTGAAGGTGTCCATAGAGAGGCTATAGGGGTGGCATCTGGAACACTGGGTATCTATCCTATCGATCTGAAGATACTGCAAAACCAGAACTATCTGGCACAGCATATCTACCCTGACAGCAGCAAGGAGTACTACTGGAGTAGGGACTTCTCTCCGGCATTTTATATCGCACAGGCCAAAGCAGGCTTTATCGCTATTGCTGAAGAGATCAACGGTGAGGAGTTGCTGCTGCCGGAGATACAGTCTAGCTATGCTGTGCTCTATTTTGATCACCTCCATATTGCCAAAAAAGTATCGACTATCCTCCAGCGGGAAAATCCTGTACTGCATCTCTCCTCCGCGCTGGATACCGTAGCAGCACAGATCGAGCGTTACCACAGGGACAACTGGCTGAGCTCCCGCTATCTCCAGATACTCAAGGATACACAAGATACAGATCCGACATTTCGCGTATTCTCTGCCTTTTTGGAAGCAGAGGGGAGAGTGATCGCCGGAGAGATAGGCTATACGATAGGGCGTACCTATACCAGTCTCACAGGTTTTAGCAGTAGAGAGAAGCGGTACAGAAACTATGGCAAAGTGCAAATGGTGCTGCTGGCACAGTGGCTGCAGAAGCAGGGTGTCAGCTTGTGGAATCTGGGCCATCCCTATATGCCCTACAAGACCGCACTGGGGGCGAAGATATATACCAGGGCAGCCTTTTTGCACCGCTGGAAGAAAGAAATAGCAAAAGATCCTTTGTCTTTTTCAGACCATTAACCAGCTGTTTACCGACCATTGTCCAAACATTAACGCCTATACCCTATACTAACAGTATCAGAAAGCTACGGAGCTTTCGACCCCTTGTTTGTTTACACGCAGAAGAGAAAAACCCCCTTGTTTTTTGTTTACACTTTTTCTCTCTTTGCACCCTCTCCTTCACGAATAATTCTACTCTTTTGAAAGTTCTTCCTTAACAATCTTTTAATGACACATTTCCTATAATGGAGCAATGGCATAGTATAAGGAGTCAGTGATGAAGCGGATGATGTTTGTATTGGCAATGGTGTTTTTTGCTGTGAACGGAGAGTTGTTTGGGGCACCGGTGGGACTTCTGAGTATCACTGGTGCCAATCCGGCGAACTATCGTGGTGTTTGCCCCAAAAGGGTGACGATCAATGCCACAGCGATGATGCTTTTGCCTGGCAACTTTAGCTATCAGTTCAAGTATAGTGATGGTGTAAGTGATAGGCAGAGAGACAAGAGAGTGCGTGCTCCGGGGATCGTTCGTATCGGCACTTCACGGGTATTTCGACGCAGTTTCAATGGCTGGGTCAAACTGACTTCACGGATCGGACGCGGTACAAGCTCCTCCAGGTTTCATCTCAAGGTAGACTGCCGCAGACAACCGGCATCCCCACCTGTGGCGCTACGGGTACGCAGTGTCAAGCTCAGGGTCTCCCCTCAGGCACACCGTGGCAGATGCCCCAAGGCATTTGATTTTAGCGGTAAGATCAGGGTCGATCGTGCAGGGACTGTTGCATACCGGTATGAGCGTAGCGACGGCAGACTCAGCCCTGTCCATCGCCTGCGTGCACCCAGGGCAGGTGTGTACCGAACCACACCTTATCGCTGGCAGGTCAGGCGCAGCGGCAGAAGATGGGTACGGATCAAGATCACCTCTCCCCGCGTGATGCACTCCCCCAAAACACACTTCGAGGTGGCATGTAGAGGTGGCGGGATGATGCCTCCACTACCACAGCCAGGAGAGATGAGGATTGATCAGTTCAGGTTGGAAGCCAATCCGGAACTTCCCCAAAAATATGTGGGCAGCTGTCCAAAATCAGTTGAGTTCACTGCCAGTTTTTATGCCTCCAGAGCCGGTACGATCGCCTATCGTTTTTTACGCAGTGACGGCAGATCAAGTGGGCTACAGAGGATGCGGATACGACGCGCTGGCTGGCACGGCATACAGGAGAACTGGAGGATCGGTCATACCAGCAGAGGTTGGGGACAGTTGGAGATCGTCAGGCCTGTGCATCTGCGCTCCGAACGGGCACCTTTTGAGGTGATCTGTCGTGAGCCTGCACCGGCACCCGCTGATCTGAAGGCTTCTGTCAAGGCACCCAAAAAAGCACGCCCAGGAGAAGATCTGAGTGGGCGGGTCAAGGTAACCATACACAACAGTGGAGAAGCAGTCGCACGAGGCAACAAAAGAGGAGATGGCTATCAGGTCGATCTAATCCTTTCCAACGATGCTGCTTCCAAAATGGGGTTTGCGACCTATACACCATACTATCGGGACAATGTACTATTGAAGGGCGGCAGGGTGAGCCATGCCAAAACACTACGTGGCGGCGCCTCTGCTACCTATGAGCCGGGTGCAAAGCTGCCAAATGATGTGCCTCCCGGAAGATACTACCTCTGCGCCAGAGTCGATCCTGGCAACAAGGTCACAGAGAGCAGAGAGCACAACAACCTAGGATGCACTGCTATCCAGATACTTCCCAGACGGGGGATGCAGCCACCTCCTCTGCCTGCAGCGACTGAACCACCACAGAGAGAGGAGATGCCAGACAGCACAGAGGCACCCCCTGTAGACAAAGATGGCGATACGCTCCCTGACAGTACTGAAATGGCACTGCTGAAGAGATTCAGCCCCTATTATAAGTTTACTGATGGAGAGCGATATCTGCCTTCGGATGCTTTTTATCAACTGCAGCATGCCACAGTCACCCAGGCGGTGACACTGGCAGGTTCCCCTGCGTTCATGCGAAGTGGATCGATAGCAGAGTGCAACAGCCAAGAACCAGACAAAGTGGTACTGCTTGCCTGCAAAGAGGGGAGATACAATCTCGTCAACAATGTCGCTCTGGCTGACTCGGCACTGGATATGGATAATGCACTACGCAGTGATCCAGGCAGTGGCAAGACAGGAGACTGGGATCATGCGATCTCTATGTTTCCCGGGCTCTACGGACATGTGGTACCGGAGGGAAAACTGATCAAGATAGAGTATTGGCAGTTCTTCTCCTTTGCCAAGACAGAGACAGAGGGCTTTGCACATGAGGGAGACTGGCAGACACTGCAGCTCTGGCTGGACCCAGCTGCAGACACACTTACCAGGGTGTGCCACTGGGTACATGGTGCAGCACTCTGTTTCGACATGAAGGATGCCAAGGAGAAGGCGCTGGGGAGTGGATTTGTCAAATATCACAAGGCAGGCATTGATATCGTTCCGGCAAAGCTTTTGCCCAGACAGATAGAGGCTGATCATTATCCGGCTGCTTATCAGGATCGCTCTGTAGAGTTTCTGCGCAGAGGTCGCGAGATGCATCCTGTGGTCTATATAGAGAAAGACGCTCATGCGTTCTGGTCTTTTGATGATGGTGCATATGCAGGTACAGGTTCGCATGCAGGTGACGGACACAGCTATCTGACCCGTATCGATTCCAAGAGTGGAAACCTCGGTGAACTGGGCAGCACACTGCCTATGGCCAGTCACCCCAATGCGCTGGTGATGCAGTACTCTGGCAAGTGGGGAGGTTGGAAGGAGCGTTTTGCTACCGTACCTTATGGCCCAACCCTGCACTGCAACTGGCGCTACCCTGCCAAAGATGAGGCAGTTGCCAAAGAGATAGGGAAAGTCTGCCGGTGGAGATAACTATAGTCTGGGTTCGTACCGCCATGAGGCATCTATGGCAATGATCTCTGACTTGGTAGCCAGAGCCAGGAGTATCATTCAGCAATCAGATGCCCTTCTCA
Organism: Campylobacteraceae bacterium; assembly: GCA_027079365.1. Taxonomy (GTDB): domain Bacteria; phylum Campylobacterota; class Campylobacteria; order Campylobacterales; family Sulfurovaceae; genus JAAXPZ01. The sequence continues at coordinate 5,141 of JALWVW010000061.1, forward strand.
TTACCGCAGGTGCCGGGATGGGGGTGGATAGCGGATTGCCTGATTTTCGTGGCGATGAGGGGTTCTGGGAAGCCTATCCTGTGGCGAAGCGTCTAGGGTTGCGCTTTGTAGAGCTGGCGAGTCCAGAGTGGTTTGCGCGTGATCCTGAGCTGGCATGGGCATTTTATGGGCACAGATTGCATCTCTACCGCCAAACTGTACCGCATGAGGGCTTCGGGATGCTGCTGGAGCTGGCGCATAGCAAACAGGATCATTTTATCTTTAGGGCACCTCTAATAATAGGTCGTACCCACAACATCACCAGCTTTTGTCCAGGCAAGGCATCGCTTCGCAGGCATAGCCAAAGCTATGTCAAGAAGCGATAACGCAGTATGGGCGAAAGCTGGTGATGCCCGCAGGGTGGGCTTTGCAGATGCGATATTTCACTCGATGCTCCCTTCACCGTAGCTTTGGCTACGCCTTGAGAGCCTCAAGCAAAATCTCACATCTGCAAAGCCCATTGTGGGGATGACCTATTATTAGAGGTGCCCTTTACTTCCAATGTCGATGGGCAGTTCCAGAAAGCAGGTTTTGCTGAAGATCGAATCTATGAGTGTCACGGCAGTATCCATCATCTACAGTGCAGCTCCTGTCAAGTGCCGATCTACAGTGCTGAGGGTATAGAAGTACCGGTGGATAGGGAGCGTTTTGTCGCGCTGGACATGCCTCTGTGTTCCTCTTGCGGAGCGGTAGCCAGACCCAATATCCTGATGTTTGGTGACTGGGGCTGGGACAGTAGCAGAAGTGACGCCCAATCTGTACAGATGGACGTCTTTGTACAGAGAGTACAGTCCTCGGGTCAAAAGCTTGTCATCATAGAGATCGGAGCAGGAGAACATATCCCTACCGTGAGACATCTGAGTGAAGAGATGGCGAGGGGATTAGAGGGGTTTGTGGTACGGATCAACCCCAGAGATGCCCCTATCGATGAGAGACTTGGTGTGGGATTGGCGATGGGAGGAGCTACCGGAATCAGCAAAATCTTACTTTGATATTTGATACCCGACCCTGATCCTTTTAGTGTAATAAGCGTTAACGATGGTTTTTTACTTTTCTATTTATTTTTCGAGTCGTGAGCCTAAACTTGACATTGCTTGTATTTGGCTCATCAGGTACACCTAGGTTGAGGATAAGCACTGTTCTGTAGCACTCTTTCGGTGGACACCATACAGTATCTAGCCCCTTGTAAAGAATTTTATGCCAATCGATTTTCCATTTGTTTTTCCTGTTGATTTTATTGAGGCGCAACAGCATACGCTTGATGAGATAGGCTCGGCGATTATTGAAACTCATTTTTCTATTCTGTCTCTGCATCTCTTGACCTGTCAAAGAAAAATGCGCGATGGGTTTAGGTGCAGGCCTTCTCCTTATAATGACATCAATCCCTTCAACCGGATCATTACCTCCCTGTGCAAATAAATCCAAGGGGAGCAGTAAACTGAGGCCTAACAGTAGTATTTTAAGTGTTTTCATGATTTCCCTTTTATCCTAAATTTAATGTTTTGGTCTAAAATATCTCTGTTTTCACAGTATAGCCCAAGAGTGTAAGAAAGTGTAAGGTTGGGAGGAAGCAGCGGAAAGTGTTTGAATGCACCTTACGGGTTTCGTAAGGCGCATAGGTATTAAGGACGCAATAAATACTTGTACATATAGTCCGCACCATTTTTAGTTTTGTAATCTTTTAGTAAATGGTAGGTTCTTTTCCATTTGATAAACTCATAGTAGTGCCATGTAAATTTAGGCAGATGAAGACCGCCTATTGTACGGCCAAGTATTATAATGGGTTTATATACCCATGTTATTTTTACAAAGTGAAAGCCCCAAGTCTTCTTTTTCACCCATGACTGTTGGAGGTTTTGAAACTCTGCACTCAGATAATGGTTGGCATATAATGAGGGGTGCATCACCACACTTGTCTCTTCATTGTTAAATTCATTTGTATTTTTTGGCTTATAATAGTTCTTCCCATTATCACTAATAAAGTTAACATTATCAAAATGGTCGCCCGTTGTTTGAATGATAGGAAAATGATTATTGATATATGCTCTTGGATGCACATAGCCTGCGAAGGTAGCATCCTGTAGCATCCCAGAAGGAGCAAAAGCAGCACTTACATAATATCTTCTTTTGTGGGCAGAGAGAAATCTACCTTTGCGTACCATATGTACTCTTTTGTGTACAGATGCTCCTTTGTCAAGCAGTAAGCGTCTTCTGTCTCTATCTATCCAATACGCTGGTCTTACCTTCCTGTGAGCAGCTTGAGACCATGATGTCAATACAGTATCATTGTACCCTTTTAGAAAAATTCTGCCTTTTGTATTGGTTCCCCCATTATGTTTACCTGCTTCACTACCAAT
>JALWVW010000062.1 GCA_027079365.1 Campylobacteraceae bacterium
ATAAGATAGCGTTTGGAGAGTTCTAGTGAAGCCAAAATCTGAGAGGCTTTGGCAATGCCCAGACCATGTATGTCACAGAGACCTTTGAGGCTGAGCTCATCTATGCCTTTGTTCATCATCATGATAATCTCTTTAGAGAGCTTTCGTACATCTTTACCCTGCACTCCAGAGCCAAGGAGTATGGCGAGGAGTTCCTCGTTCTTGAGTGCTTCAGCACCTTTGGCTAACAGTTTTTCCCTAGGCTTGTCAGCTTTGTGCAGGTCTCGAAGGGCAGTCATTTGATGAACCCTATGACTTTGGCATCTATCTCATTGGAAGATGCGATGAGTTCGTCGAGCGCTTTTTTCAGCTCTCTATACTGCTTGTCAGATTTTCGCTCTACTGCCATGATCTGTTTAGCCAGGGCATTATAATGCTTGGAAAATTCCCTTAGTTTTTTAAAGGTTCGGATGATGGAAATATTGACCTCTACAGCTTTGGGACTTTTAAGTACGGAAGCCAACATGTAGATACCCTGTTCCGTAAATACATAGGGATTTACCGTAGAGTGCTTCATAGTATTGAACCGGTCGTATTTTGCGACCAGTTCATTTTTTTCATTTTCATTTAACTGAAACATAAAGTCAGAAGGAAATCTTTCACTATTTCTTTTTACTTGTTCGTTTAGCCTTTTTGTTGTAACACCATATAACACTGCCAAGTCTCTATCTAGCATTATCTCCTGACCACGCAGTGTCAATATCTTAGAGCCTATCTCACCTTGAATCACTAACTCTTTCATAAACACTCCTATTGTTCATAGAAGTATTCTAGTAGAAAAAACAGTAATTGGTTAAAAATATGTCAAATTGTCATATTTCGAATGAAAAAAAAGGGGGGGGAGTAGCCTCTTAGGAGGCTATCTTGGATCCTAAAGCAGACCCATAGCCAGCTTGGCTTCGTCTGTCATGCTCTCCTGGCTCCAGGGAGGATCAAAGACGATTTCTACCTCGACCTCTTCTAGTCCCTCCTGGCGGTTGGCAATAGACTTGACCAGGTCGACGATGATCTCGGACATAGAGCAGGTTGCGGAGGTCAGTGTCATAATGATCTTGCATTTTTTGAGCCCACTGATTTCATCGGTATGGCAGTTGACCTCATAGATGAGACCCAGGTTGTAGATATCTACAGGCAGCTCTGGATCATAGATCTGCTTGAGATGCTCTACGACGAGAGCTTCCATCTCTTTGTCACTGGGTTGTGAAGCCAAAAATGCCTCTTTCTGGGCTTTCATTTTCTTTTGAAGGGTTTGTGCTTCCATAGGTGAGCTCCTTGATATCCAACTTTTAATTTTTAATTCTATCGGTGTGTTGGCAAACGCACCCTACGGATGCCATGCCGTAGGGGTCGATTCCATATCAACCCTTTACCATTTCAATGGGAGGGCAGAAATGGATGCTGCCCCTACGATTTCTTGCACGCTTGTGCGTATCCGTAGACTTTACCCAGAAATGCTTCCAGACTCTGCTGTCTCACTGGGGAGAGGAGCTCTACGATGCCCATGCTTTGGAGATAGGCGGGATCGAAGGAGAGGATCTCGTCGGCAGTTCGTTCACCAAAGATACTCAGCAACATCTCCATCATCCCTTTTGCCATCTCACTGGTACCCTCACCTCTGAAATGTACCACATCATGGTCGCACTCACAGACCAACCACGCATCAGAGGCACAGCCTACGATACGGTTCGCCTCGGTGCGCTCTGAAGCTTCTAGACCTTCATGGGCTTTACCCAGATCAAAGATATACTCCAGTTTGTCATTGGGATCATCAAACAGATCAAAATCACTTTTAAACTCATCTACTCTCTCTTGGATTGTCATGTTAAACTCCTTCGTTTAGTACGACTTCTTCGCAGCCGTGACAGGTTTCGATACACTCAACACGCGTCTGTCCGTAAAATGCTTCATCAAAATCTCGATGCAGTATCTCTCGGATCATCTCACCATCCACTGCATCGATCAGCTCGTTGGCAAAGGCTTGGATCAGCATACGCTTCGCCTCTACCGCAGAGATACCACGAGACTGTAGATAGAAGAGCTGCTTACCATCGAGCTGCCCCGTGGTCGATCCATGACTCGCTTCTAGCTCATCAATATAGATCTCTAGCTGCGGTCGGCTCGCCATATAGGCGCCACTCTCCAGCAGGATTGCCTTGGAGTTTTGGTGTGCTTTGGTATACCTGGCGCTATGCTCTACTTTGATCAATGCATCAAAGATACCTCTTGCCTTCTCTCCCAGAATACTTTTTGCCTGTTGGTTACTCGTCGACCCTTCTCCTATATGAAGGATTTTGGAGACAGTACCGCGCTTGGCACTTCCGCTGGCATAGAGCAGATGGGAGGCCTCCACATGGGCGTGTGCGCCCAATGCGATCTGCATCATCTGCAGTGCCGAGGCAGAACCAAAATCAAAAGTCGCCAGATCCAGTGTCGCAGCGCTGCCTACTTCACAGCGGTGAGAAGCTACCATCTGATAGCTGCCACTGTCGAGTGTCTGGTTTTTGACCATCTTAAGTGTGGCATCTCTGCCCACAAAGAGATCATAGCCATACAGCACCAGACTCCCTGTCGCACCTGTATCTATAAACTGCTCATACACCGCTGCATGACTGCCCGGTGTCACATGCACTGCCAGACGATAGGGGATCAGGGAGGTAGGCTTGGTAAATCGATGGATAATATGCAGATAAACCTCATCCTGAATCTCTATCTCCCAGACACCTGGACTCGCCACATGTCCCAGATGATACAAGGGGTCAAAATGCCCCTGGTCTGCAGGGATCGCCTTGCTGTAGCCCAGCTTAACCGATGCAGGTGCATGGGTCACGACACCATCAGTAATGATCAGCTGGACAGAGGGCAGGATCTCCGCAGGCTTTGGTTCTGAAGCGATCGTCAGATCCATCTCCAGTACAGCCTCGATATCTCCATAACGATACGCTTCTGTCTTTTTGCTTGGTAAGCCCATTTTTTCTAGGGTTTCTGCACTCTTGGCAGCAGCACCATCTCTGCCAAATGCTGCCAGTATCTCTGAAGCAGTACGCTGTTTTAGGTCAGACAGTTTCATTATGCTTCTCCTAGAGATTCATAGCCCTCTTCTTCGAGTTGTGCGACCAGTTCTGGGCCGCCAGTATGGACAATCTTGCCATCCTTGAGGACATGGATATAGTCTGGCTTGATATAGTCAAGGATACGACTGTAGTGCGTGATCACCAGGAAGCTACGCTCGCCGTCTTTCATGCTGTTGATCCCCTCTGAGACTGCTCTGAGTGCATCGATATCCAGTCCGGAGTCGATCTCATCCAGTACGATCATATCAGGCTGAAGCATCTGCATCTGCAGAATCTCGTTACGCTTCTTCTCTCCGCCGGAAAAGCCTTCGTTGAGTGACCGGCTGATCATGTCCGGCTTCATCCCCAGTGTCTCTACCTGCTTTTTCATCTCCCTGAGGAACTCTGCGGCATTGAGCTCATCTTTGCCTTCATGGCGACGCTTGGCATTGACAGCTGTTCTAAGGAAGTAAGCATTGTTGACCCCTGCCACTTCTACCGGATGCTGAAAACTCAGGAAGATACCATCCAGTGCTCTCTCTTCTGGCTCTTTGTCTACGATATTTTCACCCCTGTAGAGGATCTCTCCCCCAAGCACCTCGATATCATAATGCCCTACGATCGCTTTGGAGAGGGTTGACTTTCCTGCACCATTTGGTCCCATGATCGCATGGACTTTCCCTTTTTCCAGTGTGAGATTTAGACCATTTAGTATCTTTTTGTCTCCGATCTTTGCCTGGAGATCTTTTATTTCCATCATATTACTCATCCTACGCTTCCTTCTAATGTCAAATTCAATAGTGCTTTGGCCTCTACGGCATACTCCATGGGGAGCATCTTAAATACATCTTTACAGAACCCATGTACGATCATGGAGACTGCATCCTCTTCGTTGATCCCCCGCTGTCTCAGATAGAACAGCTGTTCATCTGAGATCTTGGAGGTGGTTGCCTCGTGCTCTACTTGGCCTAGCGAGTCTTTAGACTCCAGATAAGGGAAAGTATGTGCCCCACATCGGTCACCGATCAACAATGAGTCACACTCAGAGTAGTTTCTTGCACCTTCGGCACCGGCACCCATCTTGACCAGACCTCTATAGGTATTCTGCCCTTTCATGGCGGAGATACCCTTGGAAATAATGGTGGACTTGGTATTTTTGCCAATATGGATCATCTTGGTACCCGTATCTGCCTGCTGCGCCAGCGTGGTGACTGCTACAGAGTAGAACTCACCTACTGAGTTGTCTCCTTTGAGGATACAGCTGGGGTATTTCCAGGTGATTGCCGAGCCTGTCTCCACCTGTGTCCAGGAGATCTTGGCATTCTCCTCACAGATACCTCGCTTGGTGACGAAGTTGTAGATGCCGCCCTTGCCGTTCTCATCACCAGGGTACCAGTTTTGTATCGTGGAGTACTTGATCTCCGCATCTTTGAGCGCGATCAACTCGACCACAGCAGCGTGGAGCTGGTTGTCATCTCTGGTGGGTGCTGAGCAGCCCTCATTGTAGCTCACATAGCTGCCCTCGTCCGCAATGACAATCGTCCGTTCAAACTGCCCTGTATTGAGTGCATTGATACGAAAGTAAGTACTCAGCTCCATCGGACAGCGTACACCCTTGGGAATATAAACAAAGGTGCCGTCCGTAAAGACCGCGGAGTTGAGTGCTGCGAAAAAGTTGTCCGTCACAGGCACGACAGAATACATATACTTTTTGACCAGCTCAGGATAGTCACGAATCGCATCAGAGATCGAACAGAAGATCACCCCATGTTTTTCCAGCTCTTCGCTATAGGTGGTCTTGACTGAGACAGAGTCGATGACCGCATCTACGGCGATCCCCTGCAGCTGCTTCTGCTCCTCCAGTGGTATACCCAGCTTCTTGTAGGCTTCCAAAATCTTGGGATCAACCTCATCGAGACTGTCCGGCGCCTGCTTGGGTGCGGAGAAGTAGGAGATCGACTGATAGTCGATTGGTTCATACTCCAGATGACCCCAGCTTGGCTCCGTCATCTTCTTCCATTTCTCAAATGCTTTGAGGCGTAGCTCCAGCATCCATTTTGGTTCATCTTTTTTGGCAGAGATGAACTTGATAGTGTTCTCATCGAGCCCAGGAGGGACGGTATCCTGCTCGATATCAATCTCAAAGCCCAGTGCGTATTCGCCTGATACAGCTTTGTCAAGCTCTTGTTGTGGCATGTCATTCCTTAATTCGGAGTTATTTTGTCTCTTATAGCACAAAATATGATTATTGTCAAGAGATTTTAGCCAAAAAAGGCTAAATAGGAGATATTTTGTATGGTATTAATTTGTATTGATGAGCTGCATCAGAAATTCTTGGCATTTTTAAACTCTGCCACTTCACTGTCTACCATCTCATCTATCATGCGGATAAAGAGCTCATTGATTAGATTAGGGGAGAGATCCAGCTCTATTGCCTTGGCTCTGGCACGACTGATCACATCAGTGATACGATCCTCTGCTTTGATCTCTTCGACACTATTTTTAAAATGCGCCAATTGCTTGACATAGGCATTTCTTGCAGCGATCAGCTCCACGATCTTACCGTCAAGTTTGTCTATCTCTATTCTCGTCTCTTCGAGCGAATTACATGTTTTAATATCCATGAATGACCTTTATGTTTGGTAGGGCTATTATCTCAAATCATAGCTGAAACTATGCTATAATCTTATTATGCAAAAGAAATCAAGGAAACCCATGTATAGACGCTCAATACTATTGGTCGCCATGCTCTCCACTATGCTATTACAGGCACAATGCGATGCCCATGCCCAAAAACTGGTCAATACTTATAGGCAGATCAAGGCATGCAAACACAATACTATTTTCTGGAGTGATGGGAGCAAAATGCTCTATGATGACGGGAAAAAAGAGACTTTTGAGAAAATACTCACACAAGCAGACATTGAAGATATGTTTACCCACTCCTATAGAAACGGTAGATACAACAAGCCATCCAAAAACTATGACCCAGGCAGATACCGCAATGATGCCTTCTTTCGCAAGATGTACGGCAACTCTGCCCATGCTGTCAAGAAGCATCTTACCACGATCAACTGGCTAGGTCAGAAAATCCAAGTCACTACCGTCAACCATGTGCATAAGCAACTTCAAAAAGTAGCCAGAGAGCTTGCCAAGTACCCCAAGCTTAGAAAGTATCTTGCCCCTATAGGTGGCACTTTCAAATGGCGAAAAATCGCAGGTACCAACCGTCTCTCCGTCCACTCCTACGGTGCTGCTATTGATATCCGCGTCAAATACTCTGCCTACTGGCGCTGGAGCAAAGGAGGATACAAGTACCGCAATCAGATCCCCTTGCAGATCGTAAAGATATTTGAAAAATATGGCTTTATCTGGGGCGGAAAGTGGTATCACTACGACACGATGCATTTTGAGTACCGACCGGAGTTACTCTAAAGAAGATAGGCAAAGGGAATAGGCAAGCAGCCTATCCCTGACTCAGCGCTCTTACGCCCAAATTTCCATATCTATGGTAGCTATGAGAGATACTCTGTTCTTCAAAATAGTGTAGAAGCTCCAGCCTTCCCTCCATCATAGGCTTGGCTCTGACGATAAACTTGGCAAGCTTTGCAGCCGCTTCAAATACATATGGGCTCACCCTAGAGATATCACCATAGATTACTTTGTCTATCCCTGCGAAGCATTGCACAAACGCCTCTTCACTCTCTCTGCCTATCGTATCCTTTCCGGTGATAAAAGTATCCTTGTTTTCATAAAGGAATGTCACCACACTGTTTGCCAAAGACTGATCGATACTGATGTGCACAGAGACACCACTCACGCTCGCGGCAAGTACCCTACTCATCACATCAAAGAGTGTATCCTCTTCTGTCACACGCACAGCCACTCGCTTGAGTGGAAGGTAACGGAAGATATTGTCTTCGCCACGCAGCTTGAAGTAGTCATGCTCAACAGCAAATTCCTCTTGGTAGTTTTTGAGGTAACTCTGCAATGCACTACCAAGTTTTGAGAAATCCTCTTTGAACGCTGCATAGGCGCCCTGCCCTGCTGCTTCTTGCCATTTATTCACCAGTGACACCAGTGCATGGGCATAGCTTTTGTCAGATTTTGGTGTATCTATTTCCGTAAAATCCATAAACTGTGTGATATAGTTAAATATCCCTACCTTTCTGCCTGCACCGATAGCAGATTTTCCCATACCTCCAAATGGCTGACGAAGTACGATAGCCCCTGTAGTGCTCCGGTTGATATAGAGGTTGCCTGCCCGGATAGTCTCTCTCCAGCGATCCACCTCTCTGGCATCGAGTGATTCGATACCAGAGGTGAGCCCATAGCCTGTTTTGTTGACCAGGTCAATAGCATGATCCAGGTCTTTAGCATGCATCACAGAGAGCACAGGACCGAAGAGCTCATGCATATGGCAGAAATTCCCATCCGCGACACCCCACTTGATAGCAGGTCTCAGCATGTATTCATTCTCTTGGGCATACGAAGGTTCCAACAGCCACTCTTCGCCGTTCTCATTGGTATCTACCGCTCTTTTGAGGTCTCCTTCCACTTTATTTGCCAGTGTTGCGATCCTGTTGATATAGTTCCACACAGAACCCACCTCCAAACTCTTCGCTGCATCCCTGAGTGCGGACTTGAAGCCCTCATCATGATACACTTCATCCTCCAGAATCAACAGTGATGTGGCTGAACACTTTTGTCCACTGTTGTTAAAGGCACTGGCAACGACATTTTTGATCGCCTGCTCACGGTCAGCCATCGCTGTGACTATTGTCGCATCCTTACCTCCGGTCTCCGCAGTCAAAAACAGGTCAGGTCTGGCACGCAACATTGAATATGCTGTATCCTCTCCTCCTGTTAAAATCACAAAATCCACCTTGGGATTCTCTACCAGATGCTTGCCCGCCAGACTCCCCGGCGCTGGCGCGAACTGGAGTATATTTTTACTGATCCCTGCATCCCAGAAGCATTTGCACAACTCATAGGCACACAGTGCTGCGATAGAGGCCGGTTTGATGATCACGGTGTTACCTGCAGCGAGTGCTGCAGACATACCACCCATGGGGATAGCAATAGGGAAATTCCAAGGGGGTGTGATCACGCCTACACCCTTACCCTTGAATGCTAGATTCTCAAAATGATCAAAATAGTCTATGCTGTAGCCATAAAACTCAAGGAAATCAATCGCCTCACTGACTTCTACATCCGTCTCAGTGATGACTTTTCCTACCTCTGCTGAGGCTACACCAATGAGATCTGCTCTCTTTTTTCTCACTTCATTGGCAACGCGAGAAAGCATCTCGCATCGATAGGCATGGGTAGCATCTCTCCACCCATCAGGGTCAGCAGCCGCCACCTCCACAGCCCTCTCCAGATCCTCGGCAGTAGGCACGGTGTATTTGCCACAGATCACACCCTCTGCAAGCTGGGATTTATCCATCACCTCTTTGACTGTACGGTTTCCTGTCAACGCCTCTCCTGCGATCACTACGGGAGCCGTCTCTACCTCTTCGCCTTTTTTCTTCATCCACTTACTTCGGATACCTTTAGCCCACTGCTTGTTGGGAGGCAGAATGAAGTCGGTATCGGGCTCTCCCTGGTACTTCTTGGTGTGGAAACTTCCACCCTTATAGTCATCCCAGTCTTCAGTCAGTCTATTTTGGGTTCTCTTGGCTCCGATAAAGAGCTCTTTTTTATTTGCAAAAGAGGTGATAAACTGCTTTTTGAGCATCTCCCAGTCCGCACTTCCTGCCTCTAGTCCAAAGGAGTAACGGATAAAATTCTCCGTACCCGTGTTTTCATCAAATCTTCTGACCAGATACGCAATGGCATTGGTAAACTGCTCTTTTTTCGCAGCGGGACCATAGAGAATCACTTCACCACTAAGCTCTTTGATCGCTACCCTTGCAGACTCGCTCATGCCCTCTAGCATCTCCATAGAGAAGTGCTCCATGACACCATTCTCTTTGGCAGTCTCATACCCATAGGCAAGCTCGAAGAGATTGTGCGAGGCAACCCCTAGGTTGACATAAGGTGCATTTTCGGCTCTGAGGGCATACTCTAGCATGATCTTGTAGTTGCTGTCTGTATCGAGTTTTTTGGTGTAAGGACAGGTCTCCCAGTGCCTGAGTCCTGCCTCTGTCTCCTCCATTTCCATGTTGGCACCCTTAACTAAGCGAATCTTAATTGGTGCGCCCCCATTAGCAACTCTCTGCTTTGCCCACTCTGTGAGCTTGACTTGCCATAGATGTGAATCAGGCAGATAGGCCTGGAGTACAATACCCGCTTTGAAGTCTTTGAACTCTGGCTGATCAAGTACCTTTTTGAATGTCTCCACTGTCAAGGAAACATCTCTATACTCCTCCATATCCAAATTGATAAACTTATTCTCCTGCTCCCCTTTTGCATTGGTAAACGCGTACTTTTTTGCCTGAGCGAAAATCTTTGACAACCTTGTGGCAAACTCCTCTATCGTATTCTCATAGGAAATGGGATTGATCTGAGAAAACAGTGTTGAGATCTTGATGGACATATAGTCTATATTGGGATTGGTCAGGATCTCCATATACTTTGCTATTCTCTCTTGTGCCTCCTCTTCCCCCAGTACAATCTCACCGATCATGTTAATATTGACTCTGGTACCTTCTGCTTTTCTTTTTTGCAGATGTGCATTGAGTAGATCATCTTCTCCTTTCAGCACGACAGTATCCGTATCATTTCTGACACTCTTGATAAAAAGCGGCACAGAGATATCAGGCAGATACACCCCCACATTTCTAAACAAGAAGATCAAAAACTTCTCCGGTGTCGAAAAGAATGTTGCCATACCATATTTGTCAAAGATATACTCTACTTGGTTGGCTACTCTGGCATTGTTCTTTGTCCTGAAACACTGATCCATCAGGTCAATCAAGAGTACTTTGTCCATAGGACGAGCAAACATTTTTTTCATTTTTTCATGAAATTTCTTTTCAAAGTTTGATATTTTTTCCGAAGCCCTCACTTGCCATTTTTCTGCCAACTCGATAGCGCGATACATTACGATTTCACTGTTTTCCATTTCCTCTTCCTAGTGTTGTATTCAATATACTCTATATGGACTGGATGATGTAGCAGCCTGCTGCCCACTCTCCACTCTCATCTATTCTTTGGATATCACTGCCAATATACTTCGATTGCAATGCAGGAAACCCATCCACAACGGCATCAAAGCTTTTGATAAATTCAGGTATGCGCTTATCCAGTTTCTTTCTAGCTGTGACGGACAAATCAGAATAAAAACCAAAAACGCCATACTCCAAGGAGGTATCACAATCTAGCATTTTACAAATCACCTCTATCTCATTGAGGTACTCCAGCTTTGCATTTCTCACACCATTATTGATACTCATAATGACCCTGGATATAGAATCTTCATCATTTTGATGATCGAACCTCTCATCTAGCGTGATGCTAAATGTCCCTCGTGCAAGCCTATTTTTATGCATGAATCCTGTATATGCCTCACGATCAGGCAAGGAACATCGCAGTATGTCACTGATAGTGGCATCTATAAATATCTCAGGAGCATCTCTCAATGCTGCAATCTCTTGCGCTACATAAATAGAGATAATATGATGAGGGCCATGAGATAAAAAGAGTCTATTGTTTGTCCAACTAAGAAAGTTTTCTGCTGCCTTAATGGTACCACGCAGCATCGCATCAGTAATCATAGTCTGTGTGGGGAATCTACTCATGATAATTCTCCTCTACTTCATCTATGATGCCGCTCTCCATCAAAATATCTTCAATCAGTCTATTTTTGGAGACATAAAGAGATCGTGAAAGCTTGCCAAGTGCGTCATCCAGCTCAGAGTCTATTTTGATAGTAATCTGGGCAACCGTACGCTTCTTCTTGCTCTTTTTTATTACAGCTTTAATCACATCTCTTTTGCCAAATTTCTGTTTTGCCATGATCCACCTCTTATTCTAGTATAAAAAGGTAGTACTATTAGTAGTACCTTTTTATACTTAGTAGTTTAATGTACTTGCTCTTAAAGCAAGGTAAAGAATCAAGAGGATTTCTAGCAACAGGTAGCATCTCCCTAATGAAGGACTTTGCTTAAAAATTGTTGTGTTCTTTCTTTTTTTGGATTTTCCAAAACTTCATTTGGTGATCCTATTTCCTCTATCAAGCCTTCATGGAAAAAGGCTACTTTATCGGATACTTCTTTTGCAAAAGCTATCTCATGTGTGACACATATCATCGTCATACCATCATCACGAAGTAGTCTTAGAGTATCTAGAACTTCACCTACAAGCTCCGGATCAAGTGCTGAAGTCACTTCGTCAAACAACATATAGGAAGGCTCCATAGCTAGTGCTCTGGCTATCGCTAACCTTTGCTGTTGTCCGCCAGACATCCTGGTTGGATATTCATCAAATTTATCTCCCAATCCAACATGCTCCAATTCTTTCATGGCAATCTCAAATGCATCTTTTTTGCTAAGACCTCTCACAACCTGGGGAGCCAACGCCGCATTTTCAAGTACGGTGAGGTGAGGAAAAGAATTCCACTGCTGAAAAACCATACCTAACTTTTCTCTTAACTTGTTTTGATCAGTGTTTTTCTTGTGAACATTGATATCATCTACTATGATTTCCCCGCCATTGATGGGCTCAATGGCATTGATGCAGTAGAGTAGCGTAGACTTACCACTTCCACTTCCTCCAATCACACTGACAACTTCACCCTTCTCAACATCCAGGTCAATACCCTTTAATACCTCCAGGTCTCCAAATGATTTGTGAACCCCTCTAATTTGAATCATATTGACATTTTCCTTTCTACATATTTACCATACAGTGACAGTGGGTAGGAAATGATAAAATAAAATAATCCTACACCTAGAAGTATCGTTAATGGCTGTTGTGTTCTCGATATGAGCTGTTCAGAGGTTCTCAGTAACTCCATATACCCTATCACAGAGACGAGTGCCGAGTCTTTGATAACACTCAGCGCAACACCTAGCCAAGAGGGGAAAACAGCTCTCATCCCTATGGGTATCCTTATGTATCTTACCGTCTGCCAATAGGTCATACCCAGTGATCTTGCAGCTGTTCTCATGGTATTTGGAACACTTTCAAATCCACTTCTAAATACTTCACTCATGAAAGCCATGGTATATAAAGAGAGTATGATAGATCCTGCCATAAAAGGATCCATCGGGTGTCCCAAGGCACCAATATAGGTACTAAACAGTATAAGCTGAATGATAAGAGGAACGGATCTTAGGATGTCCAGCGCACTACCCAAAAATAGATTAACCACCTTATTGGCTTCTACTCGCATAAAACCAACAATCAGTCCCAAGATAGTACCAATGACGATGGCAACCACCGATATATATATCGTATTCAAAATACCGTTTAAAATAAAACCGGAATCATTCCAAGATAAAGGAGTAAAAAGATTCATCATGCTATATCTCCTTTAAAAATTCTCTTTGCTATCAAACTTGAGGTGAGTAAAACAAATTTGGTGATCACAAAGTACATCACAGCAGCTACGATAAAGAACTCCAATGTTCTAAAGGAGACAGATTGCAACCTTTGTGTTTCGCCAGAGAGTTCATTCATACCTACGAGAATACCAAGGGAACTCATCAAAATAGACCATACAAACTGGTTGGTCATAGGGTGATAGATCCTTCTAAACATCTGAGGTAAAATAACATATCTGTAGACCTGGAATGTTGTCATCCCCAAAGACTTTGCTGCACTATATTGCGTTTTTGGAATAGACTGAAACCCACCTCTAAAGGTTTCGGCAAGATAGCCCGCATTGACAAATACCAATGCTGAAAAAACAGCAAAATACGGACTAAGGTTTATACCAAATGCACCTAGTCCAAAATATGCCATATAGATTTGGAAAAGCGCAGGTGTATTTCTGGCAATCTCTATCCAAGAGCTAGATGCCATTACCAGTATTTTGGAATGAGACATTTTTCCTAAAGCCAAAAGCACTGCAATGGCTATGCCTACAAGCATAGATAAAACAGATACATGCAAGGTTGTAAAGGCCCCACCTAAAAGTTGCGGGAATGCCTTAAAAACTACATTCCAATGAAATACATAATTTTCCATATACTCTCTTCATCATTTTTTGACGAGCCTTAAAAAATTAAGGCTCTACAAAAAATCTTATTTATTATCTCTCAGGGATTGAACCATGTCAGCTGATACTGGTGTGCCAAAATGTTTGATGTGCAATGCATTCAATCTACCATCTCTTATTTGATGTACCAAGAATAGATTTAAATACTTTATCCAGGTCAACTCATTTCTCTTGGCTATGAAACCTACCACATCGTCATAATTTGGTACATATGGTCCTGCGACAAAGCCATCAAATTGACCTGAAGCCAGTTTTGTAGCAATATTTGTATTGGTAGAGATCAGTGCATCTACTTTTCCTTGATATAGGCCCAAGAAAGCATCATTCTCTGACTTGAAAGAAGTATAATTTGATCTTCCCCAGTTCTTTGAATCCGCATATTTAAAATACTCAGTTTCATAGGTTGTACCTAGAGCAGCCCCTACTTTGACATTTTTCAAATCGTCAAAAGATGCTATCTTTACGCCTTTCTTGGAGATAACTTGAAATTTAAATACAAAGTATGGATAAGTAAATCCTACAGATTTTGCACGCTCCAATGTATCCGAAGTAGATCCAACAACTACATCCGTTTTACCTGAAATCAGTGAGGGAATCCTGTCACCCCATGTGAGGTTTAAGACATTTGATTTTACGCCTAAAACCTTGGCCAAGTCATTACAGTAGTCTACATCAAAACCAGCCGGTTTGTTGTCTTTGTCTGTATAACCCATGGGTGGAAAATCAAGTACTACTCCACAATTGAGCGTTCCTTTTTTTATGACATCGTCCAATTTGTCTGCGCTTGCTGTAGAAAAAGCACCCGTCATTGCAACGGCCATAACCATCAATGAAATCTTTCTTCCTAGTCTCATATTCATTCCTTAATTTTATTTTTAATTTAACGAGATGACTCAATAATATAGCATCCAGCACAGCATTCTCTACCATCTTCAGTCTCTATAATGTCACCTCCTTAAAAAGTAGATACATTAAAATTCGATACCAAACCATATAAGCACTTTGCTTATATGGTTTAATGTACTACCAAAAGTAAGACCTTTTTATGTTTATCAGTTTAATACAGTTACTCTTAAAAGCAACATAAAATTTTTAAATAAAAAAACTATTATGAAACTTTAGAGAAATATATGCCTTAGGTTTTCATTCTGTTAAGGTTCGTTAAGAAAGCGCTAGTGTTTCGTTAAGGTTCATCCTGCATACTTCGATTGTCCAAGAATAAAAGGGACAAAACATACACACAAAGGATACATAATGAAAACACTTAAAATACTTACCATCATCGCAGTCACAGGACTGACTGGTGCTATGGCACAGGGCATGCAGCAGCAAGGAGACTGTGAGCAAGAACAAAATATGAGACATGGACAGAACATGGATCGGGGACAAAACATGGGTCAGAGACAAAGAATGAATCAAGGACATAGACAGGGAAGCAGATACAAAGCACATCCCAACAGAAGAATCAACAGACTACTCAGAAATCTGGATCTGTCAGATGCACAGAAAACCCAGCTCAAAGAGATCAGAAAGTCTATGTGGCAGGCACGAAAAGCACAGAAGAAAGAGCTCAGGGGTTCCACAGGACTTAAAAAGTTTGTCTCTGTGGATGGTTTTGACAAGGCTGGCTTCATCCTCGCTTCTGAAGAGAGAACCAAAAAAATGTCTAAGGTTAGAGGTGATATGATGGAGAAGATTATTGCAGTGCTGACCCCCGAGCAAAGGATTACACTGGTAGAGAAGTTGAATCGACAAGGCAAAGGCAAAAGACATCAACGACAATAGGGTATAATATCTCTATGGCAAACATACTGATGATCGAGGATGATGCACAGTTTGCATCCCTTTTGACGGACTATCTCGCACGCTACAACCTCAAGGTGACAAACTTTACCGACCCCTTTCTGGGGCTCAGTGCCGGCATGGAGAAGTATGACCTCCTCATACTCGACCTTACCCTGCCGGGCATAGATGGGTTGGAAGTGTGCCGTGAGGTCGTCGCCAAATATGATATTCCTATCATCATCTCCTCGGCACGCAGCGACCTCAGTGACAAGGTAATCGGACTGCAAATCGGAGCAGATGATTACCTCCCCAAGCCCTATGACCCCCAAGAGATGTACGCACGCATCATCTCACTACTGAGGCGCTACAAAAAGATACAGGACACCGACCCGAGTAGTACCACGGCACACATTGTACTCAATGAAGAAAAAGACAGCATCGCCATCAAAGGTGAAGTATTGGACCTCACACCTGCCGAGTATGTAGTGATGCGGCTTCTGGTCAAACACATAGGCAGTACTGTATCCAAGGAGCAGATCCTTTATGATTCAGATATTTTTGAATATGGCAGCGACAGCTCCCTCTCGGTCATACTGAGTAGACTCCGCAAGAAATTGGGAGGAGATATCTCCATCAAAACAGTGCGTGGCGTAGGATACAAGCTCCTTCCACTGTCATAGGTTACTTATGATGGCATCTCTCATAATGTTTTTTGCCCAATGCGACAAAGGAGTATTCAACCATGAAATGGGCGCTTGCGTCTGCGACTGCCAGAGTATTGGGGAAAAAACATCTATTTTTTGGAGGTGTTTATGAGTATTTACAACAAAATTCGTATTATTTTCCTAGTTGCTGCACTTTTTACTACCGCTTTTTTTGGCTCCTTTTTCTATATACAGAAAAATGACCATGTCAAGCAGATACAGAAAAGATATATTCAGACTGCTTTTTATATCAGTAGGCACTTCAAACAAAACAAAAACAAAGATTTTCATCAGAATCTCCAAGACCCCAATCTGAAACTTTTCCTCAAAGAGAGTGATTTCACCATCGTAAAAAACCGAAAAAGAATGAACGATGTCCTAAAGTACGGACATACGGTTCTCAAACGAAAGGTCATGAGAAGTACGATCAAAATCATAGGAGAGAAAGGCGTCATGCATCTCTATATCAAACATCGTACTTTCCAAATACTCCTCAGGGACAAGCAGGCCGTCTCTTTTCCTTGGAACACACTTTTCTGGTATCTCTCCGCACTGCTCTTTCTTGTACTCTTGTATCTCTGGCTCACACAAAGCCTCAAGCCCCTCAAGAGACTACAGTCACAGATACACAGAGTGGCAGAAGGAGACCTCTCTGTCTCTGTCAAGAGTGACAAGCACGATGAGATCGCACAGGTCGCCAATGCCTTTGATGATGCCCTGCGCAAACTGGAATCACTCATTAACTCACGGCAACTTTTTCTCCGCTCCATCATGCATGAGCTCAAAACCCCCCTTGCCAAAGGAAAGCTCCTCAATGAATTTTTGGAAAATCCTACCCAAAAAGAGGGCTATGATGCGATCTTTGAACGGCTGGAGCTGCTGATCGAGGAGTTTTCCAAGATCGAACAGATGCTCTCTTCCAGCTATGAAGCCAAACTCTCCAACTACAGTGCTTTGGATATCGTAGAGCAGGCATTGGAGTTGATGATACTGGATGAATCAGAGATGGAGCAAAAAGTGACACTTGTGCCGAAAAGTGACTATAGACTGCATACAGATTTTGAACTCCTTGCTCTGGCGCTCAAAAACTTGATCGACAATGCCATCAAGTATGGGTCAGAACACAGAGTTCTGATCCAAATAGATACGCAGGGGATTCTTATCTCCAACAACGGGACGCAGTTTACTCACTCACTGGAGCCCTACCTGGAACCCTTTCATGATCAGAAGCATGGGCTGGGATTGGGACTCTATATCGTACAGAATATCATCAAAATGCTCTCACTTGACCTATCGTATCACTACAGTAAAGGGCAAAACCATTTCAGGATCAGTCAATGCAGCATATAGAGATCTTAAATCTACTCTACCTTCTCATTCCCGTCGGCATCGTAGGGTACTTCTATTTTAAGTGGGTAGGCAATCGAACAGAGATCGCCTATGCCGCCATCCGCATGGTACTGCAGCTTCTGCTGATCGGTTATCTTCTTGCCTATATTTTTCATGCGGACAGCAGCTGGATGACCCTGCTGATCGTGATCGTCATGATCTCTGCTGCCAGCATGATCACCCTGCGCAATATCTCCATTAAAGATGTTAAGACCTACAAAAGTATCTTTTTTTCCATCTTTATTGGAGGGAGTATCAATCTTTTTCTCGTACTCTACTTTGTCTTGGAAATTCATTCGTTTTCCCAGCCACGCTTTATCATTCCTATCGCAGGTATGCTCTACGCCAACTGCATGAATGCTGTCTCGCTGGTCGCAGAACGCTTTGAAAGAGAGAGAGAAACACAACAGTATAAAGCAGCCAGAGCCACCGCCTTCAGAGCCTCACTCATTCCCCAGATCAACGCCTTCCTTGCCGTAGGACTGGTCTCACTTCCGGGCATGATGACCGGACAGATCCTCTCTGGTGTAGACCCCATCATCGCAGTGCGCTACCAGATCATGGTCATGCTTATGGTGCTGGGGAGCTCGGGGATTAGTACGATCCTCTACCTTTGGCAAAAAAGAGCCTGATCACACTACATAAAGCAGTATCGCAAAAAACTGCAAAATCGCACCTGCCATGACGAAAGCATGCCATACAGCATGAAAGTATGATACCCTGTCTTTGACATAAAAAAAGATGCCGCCCGTATAGGCAAGTCCACCAGCCACCATCAGCCAAAAGCCAACACGATCGATGCCTGCCCTAAAATCTCCGAATACGACCACGATCAGCCACCCCATCATTACATAGGCTGCCAGAGATAGACGCTCAAATCTTCCCGGATAGGCAAATTTCAGCAGAATCCCTGTCACAGCAATACCCCACTCTATAGAAAAAAGCGTCCAGCCCCAGACACCGCCTATTGTGATCAACATGATTGGCGTATAGGAACCCGCAATCAACAAATAGATCGCTGCATGGTCAAACCGCTGCAACAGTTGTTTGGCACGATAATGCGTCAATGCATGATAGAGGGTCGAACTGCCAAACAGTATCACCAGCGACGCCCCATAGATCGATGCCGCCACAACATGTGTCGCCGAACCGCTGGCAACAGCAAATACGATCAGAAGCACCAAGGCGGCAATACTCAGAAAAAACCCTATGCCGTGGGTTACTGCATGCCAAATCTCTTCGGCAAGAGAAAAGTCATTGACGGGAGAATGCATAGTCACCCCTGCTTAGGTGTTTCAAGACTTTCACCCAATGCCCTATAAGTGCCGCCCATCCTCGCTATAGCATCAAACTCCAACTTCATCTTCTCCGGATCAGCCACAATCGATTCGTCCACATAGAGATCTACAATCTCGACAATCACCGGGACAGTCTTACTGCCTGTCAGATCCACCTCTTGGAGATAGCTGCCAAACATCGCGGCTTTGATCCCTGTAGGCATTGGAGGGTAGCCCTCCAGCACGCTCTGTACAGGAATATCCAGTACCTCAAGCTCACTCTCTCCGGCATCCAGTCCTTCGGCACTCAGATGCATCGGCCTGAAATGATCCTCGTCTACGATACAGATCACACACTTCCCGGTCTCCCTGAGATTTCTCAGTGTATCCTTGGGGGTACCGTCAGGACGATGGCCAATCGAGATCAAGACAGCCGCAGGCTCTGACGAGATCGCAGTAAAGTAGGAAAACGGAGCGATATTGGTCACCACCTTACCCCCTACCATCCCCTCTGTAACCACCCAGGCAATGGGTCTGGGAACAATCACATTGGTCATAAGGTGATAGCGGGTTGTCGGGTCTTTTTCTTGGAAATCTATCAGCATATTTTTCTCCTGATTTTTGATAGATTATAGCCAAATATCACTCTCGTATCACTATAAAAGATTATACTTGGTATACGAGGTGTTCACCTCTTCAGGATGACACCCAGCCAACATAAGGAGGGCAAAATGAAAACTTTACGGGCTAAAGTGATTCAGACAGCTGCTGTGCTTTTAGGAGCTACTTTTATCGCTGGTTGTGGCGGTGGTGGTGGTGGTAGTGTTACTCAAGGTGCTATCGATCTCATCGCAGACTATGCGCAGAGCAGTGCCAACCCTGCTCCAGGCACTCTCGACTACCATGATGCAGGTGTCACAGGAGTCAGTACAGACAATCTGGATGCTATGAATGCCATGGTAGAAAGAGGAGTGCGTGCAGACTACGATACAGCGGCAGAGATTCAGGCATTGTCAGACAAGATTGGGTCAAAAGCAGTACTGGATCGTAATTTTGGCGATGGCGAACATGACTTTATCTATGGGGTAGTCACCAACGCCACCACAGGCAAGACATGGCTCAACAATAATCTGGGTGCACGCTATTCAGATGCAAATGACGGCAATTTCGATCCCAAACAACAAGCCACTTCTCCCACAGATTTTCTGGCGTACGGATCACTGTTTCAATGGGGTCGCAAGGCTGACGGACATGAGCTGATACTAAGAAGTGGCATGGGCATGCCAAAATATGGCTCAACCTTTGTAAGATCAAACGCACCTGCCAATAAGCTCTTCATAAAATCTATCGCCAACCCCCGTGACTGGAGAATAAATCAAAATGCATTCTTATGGGCAGGATCATCTGCAGCCAACAATGTCTGCCCAGCAGGATATAGGATACCCTATCTTGCTGAATTTACTGCTGAAGCTGCATCATGGGTCAGTCTAAATGCTATGGGGGCATTTGGCAGCAATGAAGCCTGGACAACTGCGGGATACAGAAGCTACAACAGTGCTAGCTTATCCACCAGTTCATTTGGATGCTATTGGACCAGTAATACATCTGGTACTTTCGCAAAATATGGACAAATTCGCCCTGCTTCCGCTGGACCCTTTAATTCATATAGAGCATACGGTATGTCCGTTCGCTGCATAAAGAACTAGTCTCTATTATGCCTGCTCCTGTATCCAAAGTTATATTGGATACAGGGTGTTATTTTGTCAGAGGTGATAGTGGCACCAAGAGGAGAAAGATAATGCCAGGAAAGTATCAGCTATTCAGGATAATTTTACTACTCAGCCTATGCTTCAGCTACTCTGCTGGTGGCAATCACAGCTTGTCTCAGCGCAAGGCTATACTCAATACCGTGCGACAACAGATCAAAGCAGAGCTTCATCTGGATGTGATCTTTGTCGTACGCTACCTAAAAGTAAAAAAAGGATGGGCATGGGTACACCTGCTGCCTCAGTCACGAGATGGGAAAAATCATTATGAGGATATTTCCGCACTCCTGCATCAAAATAGTAATGTATGGTATGTGGTAGAGATCCCTTGTGCAGAAGAAGAGGATCCTGCATGTATCACCAATCCCAGGTATTTTGTAGATCTGCACAAAAGGTTTCCAAATATCCCTATAGAGATATTTCCGAGGGAGGAGTAATTCGCTATGCTGTAGCGATCTTGTACCCTAGGCGTTTCACGCTTTGGATCAAGTCGTGATTTGTCTGTTTTCTGATCCGATAGATCAGTGAGCGCAGAGAAACATCACTCATGGACATATGCCTTCGTATCACCTCTTTCTCCAAAACAAGGTTTCTATTTTCACAGAGCAGGCGGATCAGGGCTGATTCGTTGGATGTCAGTGCCACAGCTTTCCCCTCTTTGTAGAGCCCATGGGTATCGGTACGATAGTAAAACCCATCCGCAAGCATAACCACCTCTGGATCACCCACGGAAGAAGACCTGCCAAAGCGAGCCTGCGCCAGACGCAGTGTTGCATTGATCTCTTTGGCGCGATAGGGTTTGAGCAGGTAGGCAAAAGCATTGGATTCTACTGCATAGGCCACCATCTCTTCCGTAGAGTAGGCTGTCATAAAAATGATAAGTATCTCTCTGTGTAGATAGTGCAGCTGTAGAGCCAGTTCCGCCCCACTCTTGGCACCTTTGAGCATAATATCCATAAAAACGATATCCGGTTTTTCTCTCTTTACCGCCTCCAAAGCCTCTTGGGCACTGGAAACCATATCTATCACACAAAATACTTCAGATGCCTCAATGATACTTTTAAGGTACGCTGCAGGTATCATCTCGTCCTCTACGATCAAAACTGTGATGCTATGGTTCTCTTCTTTCATGCTTCTCCTCCTGCTACTTCCAGATCAAATAGAATATCATAACACAGACCGTGATCCGTCTTTAGCAGCATCTTCCCTCCAAGCTGTCTGACCGTCAAGGTAATAAGATTGTATCCAAATCCCTGTTTTAGCTTTTCCTGATCAACCCTTCGCGCATTGTCGCAATAAAGCAACTGATACCCCTCCTTTTTTCGCCTGAAAGTAATATGAATTTCACTTTTTTCTCTTTCCAAAGAAGCATGCTTGATGGTATTGGTGATCATCTCATTTAGCATGACACCGAACTGTATCATACTGTCCACATCAAGTTTGACTGGCATAACCTCCAAAACGACATCTATCTTATGCTCCAAAGATTCGCATGCAATAATATGCTCAACCAGCATCTTCAGATATTGCTGCATATCTATTTCATTGAGGTTTTTACTTTGATAGAGTATCTCATGGAGTATTGCCATGGATTCGATACGCCGTTGATTGCTTTCAACAGCTTCTTTGGCTTCTTGATTTTTGATATGCCGCCTCTGCAAACCCAGCATCGAGGAGATCAAGTTGAGATTGTTTTTGACCCGATGGTGCACTTCACTCAGCAGCAATGCTTTCTGTTGGTTGGATGCCTCAAGGCGTTTGACCGATTCATCGATCGCCAGGTGATAAAAGATACCAAAAGAGACCATAAACGCATGTGCCATGCCGTAGGCCACCATATACTTGATATTGTGCAAAAATGGGTGCATAGGATAGTTGACATAATAATAAAGGAGTAGAAGGAGCAAAAAGAGGTAAAAAAGGCTCAGGTTGATCACTATTTTACGCAGAGGCAGAGATACAAATGCAATGATAGGTATCAGGATCGCAAAAATAAGGTCAAAATCCACACCATGCACCACAAGAAATACAAATTCTATAGAAACGACCACCCAAAAGAGAACCTGCGCAGCTACCTCAATCTCTCTTTTATTTCGACTATACACCCATATCAAAAATGTCAAGACCCCATAAGCTAGATCAATGGGAACATCTATTCTGTTTCCAATCAGGAAATCGATCACCGCTGCCAACAGCGACAGGACAAAGATAGTCGCATAGGCACCATAGATAAAAAGTTTACGGTAAGGTAACCGCTGTGTACTTTTAGAAAATATTCCTTTTAGATTCAGCATATACCATTATAGCATATAGATATCGCAACTCAATACTTCTCCAGAGGATCATACCGAACACTTACTGCTTCCGAGAAATTAGGCACATCGTCATAGCTGAACACAGAGTAGTATTTTTCTTTGTCAAAAGAGGCGAAGTTATCATAGGTGTAGGTATCACTGCCGCCATAGAGTTTCACGCCGTCCATAAAGTGTCTCGGTGGATGAAAACTGTTGCGAACAACATAATATCCTTTCACCGCCTCTTCTTCGACACCATCCCAAGAGAGTTTGATCATACGATTTTCTTTACTGATTTTTAGATATCCTATCTTTGCGGGTGTCCTGCGATGCTTGGGAATTGACTTGACGACGAGTGTTACATCCAGATTCCACTTGGTGATCCTGTTTTTGATTCCTTTTGCTGAGGTTGGCTTGATTACCAGTTTGAGTTTTTTTCCCTCTTGGTGTAGCCTGTCCAGTGCCATTCTGGAAAGGGTATCAAAATTGAAATACTGGTACTCATTGGAAGCCAGATCCTTTTCTGCCACTTCATAGCCAATATACTCTATTTTATCACGGTTTTTGATATCCTCATACGTACCTACTTCGTCCAACTCCACAAGTTCTATATAGTATCGGATATCACTCTTTTTCTTGAAGCTGTTTTGATTTTTTATCCTGAGTGCACATTGTGTGACCATGCTCTCTTTGGGATCCGGAAGCTGAGAAAGATCAAAGTCCATGTAGCCGTATACCCTGTTTCCTTCCGCATCAAATCCACTCTCCAATGTCTCTGCGATCTTGTCTATAGCGATCGTAGAAAGCATACTTGCACTCAATTTGGTTTTCTTCTCCGGAACTGTGTATTTGACATCCAGCATCGGTCTATAGTGTATCCCCCCGCCAAACCTGCCATATCCGATATCAAACTGCATCATCTGACTGTCTTCTCCATCAGGAAGCTCCTTTGGACCATCCACACGAAACCTGACCCTGCCACTGCCTATCTCCTCCTGTAGCATCTGACACTCCTTCTGGGTAAAGTCCCAGTAGTTCCATATTCCCTGTGTCAATTTACTCGAAACAATAGCTTGACCAATCACACCTTTGGTAGAAGCAGCATCCACTTCTGCAAAATCTGTGATGTCGGCGATAGCATCAGACTCTAGCAGGGAGAGGTTCCATTCACCATATTTTTCGATCTTTGCCGCCACACGGTTCATGGGGTAGAGATAGAATCTGGCAGATTTAACGATCGCATCTTCAGGCAGGGTTGCCATCTCAAAGCTGATCAATGCATCGCAGATGCCCCGTGATTTATCCACACCAACAAAGAGAGAGTTCTCACCAAAATGTGCACGGTTTTGCTCCTGCATATATTGTCCCAAATAGCCCGTACCCCCCTTGCTTGCAAAAATAAGTTTAAAAAATTCATCATCCTCCAAACCCGTTCGTACTTTCACAACGGGTGCAAATGAAGACTTGATACCCGTATGCTTGTTCACTGCTCTGATGGTATAATGATAGTTGGTTGAGCTCTCCAGGTCACTATCCGTAAAGTGCGTACCCCCTACGATACCCACTTTTGTCCTCTCATTACAGGCATCCTTGTCATGGGTACTCCGGTAAATCTCAAAATAGATATCTTCGCGCTCTTCATACTGCCATACAAGCCCTACTGAACTCGCATCCACCTCTCCTATTGTAAAGGTATCCACCCTCCTGGGTGCCAGAGATGAATAGTTGATTACTTCAGAAAAAGCCCGCTTGAGTGCTGGGATATTCTCATGAATACTGCCACTCATACTCTTCATATAGTCTGGGATATTCTTGGTGCCTACCTCCACCACTGTAGAGAGTATTCCTTTGGAATAATAATACTCCCGTCCACTGCCTGCGATAAGAGCTGCGGGCGGCTTTCCTCTATGGATACCATATTTCCTGCCCGTTACCTTCTCTATCTCATCATTCATATTGGCACACAGCACATTGATATCCGTACCGTCTATCTCAGCTTCATGCTTGAAATTATGTGCCGGAAAAAAGACATTACCCTGCGAATGATAGTCAAAGGCGATCGTAATGTTGTCGTGGGCATCCACAAACGCTTTGATCGCTCTGGTTTCTGCCTCGGAGAATGGCTCTTCCCCGCCATAAACATTGGAGCTTGTGTTGCTGTTTTTGACAAAACCTATGGAAAAGTTGCGGTTTAGATCCACACC
>JALWVW010000063.1 GCA_027079365.1 Campylobacteraceae bacterium
ATAGTCAACAGTCCTGTTACCAGTGCTTCTACTACAGACTTTCCGGCTCTGGCTGTTACTTTGGCATTGTGTGCCCCAGAGACAGCAGGGCCATGATCAGCCACTGTTTTAATCACCGTTTCAATAAATTCGGTTGCCCACTTTGGATATTGCTTTTTGAACCAAAGTAGCGAGATAACATCACCAATGCCTTTGCCAGTATCCGGTGTTGCGACAGAAGAGATAGGGAAACCGGCGTAAGTTGCCTCTTCTCCTCTGTCATCAGAGATCGTGCAGATAAACTGTTTAGGTCTTCTAACTTTTGGCACTGTGTTAATCTCTGGCTCTGGAATAGCTGCAATATTAAGTGATTCGTAAACTTCCTTAATCTTGGCGGGAAGATCATTGAAGGAATCTGGCACATGCATACCTGCAGCTGCCATCGCCTTGTTTTTGGCTTCAGCTGTCTCTCTATCATCATTGGCAGATGCCCCGGCATGACCAAATTGTACACCTGAATCATAGTGCTTGGCAATCGTGCCGATACACCATGCGATAATCGGCTTGGTCAATTTGCCTTCTTTGATCGCTTCAATGACCTTGTATTCTTCTGATCCACCTACTTCTCCCAAAAGAACCATATATTTGACATCAGGGTTATTCTCAAGCCTGAGAAGATTGTCAATAAATACAGAGCCGACAAATCTGTCTCCACCAATAGCTACGCCTTCAGCTATACCATCTGCATTCAGGGCAATAATATTACAGACTTCATTGAACAATCCACCGGATCGTGTTACCAAACCACAAGAACCTGCTCTGTGAAGCTTGGAGCTGACAATATTTTCTATAGTACCACCAACATTGGCAATCTTAAATGCACCTGGGCTCATGGCACCTACCGTAGCTGGCCCAATGACAGTGACACCTTTTTCTCTCGCATACGCATTCATCTTGCGCGCAAGCCTCTCCGGGATACCTTCTGCCGTGATCATCATCACCCTGAAACCGCCCAGATCAAGTGCCTCCATAGTCACATCATAGGCTGTTCTAAATGAGGCAAAGTTGAGCAACACATCTGCTTGCGGCTGTGCTGCTTTTGCTTCTGCCGTTGTCTTGTAGAGGGGGATCATCACCTCATCGCTACCCCAGAAGAACTTTTCGAACTTGTTATTTGATGTCGGTGCAACAATACCTGCCACCGAAGGTGTCTCTCTTTTTATCGTATAATCGTAGTCTAGCATTCTCTGGATCGCTGTCTTGTTGTTGTTCCAGAAAATTGCTTGTGAGTCTTTTGTAAATAATTGTGCCATCTCTTTCTCCCTACTTCTCTAATGCCATTCTGATAATATCAGTCATGTGCGTTTCTGGTCCGTAAACCTCAATATAAATACCCAATCTATCGGCAGCTTCTTTGATATCTTTCAATCCCTTTTCATAATTGGGGCCACCGCGTCGAACGAAGACACTCACGCCTACCTCCTTCATCTTGTCGGCATAGTTTTCAAATGCCTGTATGATGCCGGTAAAAGTTTTGGCAACATCCGTAAAGTTGGCAATCGCACCGCCAATAATCAATACTTTTCCTCTGCCACTGGGATCTTTTTCTCGCGTCATAAGGTCAAGTATTGTCTCAGCGTAAAACTTAGTCTCTCCTGTGGTTGGGCCACCTGAGTATTCACCATAGTTGGCAAGATCATTAATACCGGCGAGATCAGCAATTGTGTCTGCATAAACTACCGAAGCACCACCTCCTGCAACCATCGTCCAGATACGGGCTTCCGGCTTAAGAATCGTCAGCTTTAGTGAGGCACCTGTTTTGGCATCCGCCTCTTCTATTGCCAGCACTTCCGGAGATTTCTCTTCCATACCAAAGCCAGTAGGAAACTCGATATCTCCCCACTCCTCTACCATCATAAATCCTGCTGTATCATCCAACTTGGCAACCATATCCAGAAGTTCGATCTTATGACCCTGCATGACAAAAGGATTGATCTCGAGATAGGCAAAGTTAAGTTCTCTGTATGCCTTGAAGAAGCCAATGGCAAACTCCGCAAATGCATCCTTGTCTGCCTCTGCTACATCTGCTGGCACATTGGCCTTGATTCTCTCAGCAATCTCCTCTTCGGTATCGGTGATAGAGAAAGCAACTTCTGTGACTTTTTCGTCCCAACCCTCTTCGACCTCCATGCCACCTTCTGCTGACATATACAGCATATCACTGTCACCTACACAGGTTGCAGAGATGTAGTACTCCTCCTCCTGTGTATGTGGTGTGAAGGGCTCTACGATGAAATGCGTGAGCATATCAACCTTTGGCTCACCAGTAGGTGTATCCCCGTCAAAAGAAAAAGATACACTCTGCTTCACACTTGACTTCTCATCAATCCAGCTAACCGCTTTTTCCAACGAGACATCACCTGGCTTGGCATCTTTGAAGAGAACCAAATCATTTTTTCCTCTTTTGCCAAAAAGCATATCTGGCTTTGCTACCAAAGCCTTTTCCTTGA
This sequence comes from Campylobacteraceae bacterium, assembly GCA_027079365.1. Classification (GTDB taxonomy): domain Bacteria; phylum Campylobacterota; class Campylobacteria; order Campylobacterales; family Sulfurovaceae; genus JAAXPZ01. The sequence goes on from JALWVW010000063.1 coordinate 2,490, forward strand.
GCCAACTTTTAGACTTTGCAGTCTCTTCCAATTCTGATCCATTCTGAACTAAGACCGTTTCATAAGCATAAGAAAAGTTTGGAAAATACTTATCCCAATGCTTTGCCAATATTGACTTTGCGTCATATTCTCTAATCGCCTTTTGAGCCATCGAGTACTCCTTCGTTTTTATAGGTAACTAGTATGATAGCATTTGGATAATTTAACTTAACTTGACAAAGAAATATTGTAGATTTATTTTGAATTTGTGTATTTTAGAAACATCTGCTAAGCCCGTAATATCTCATTTGATAAAGTACTTTTTGTCTGGACTCTTCCACGCACTTTTTTCCATTGGATTTCAACTTTTGAGCCCTGTCGTATGGCTCATATACTGATGCGACGAGCGGATAATATTTTGAGCCGAATATACGGTATATAGGCTGATGCAACAGCATAGTCATGGAGCTTAGGATCAAAGAGGATACAATAATTGCAAAAGAAATTCGATACCCCTTCTGAAAGCGCTTTAGCCGTACTTTGAGACTGCTCAAATAACTATGCACTGCCACGATAATGCCAAGCATCAGATAGGCACTAAAATCTGTAATTTTGATCCTCTCCTGCAACGAAAGGACAAGAGAGATGACCAGGGTGCCAAAAGAGACATACCAGAGTAATCTTCTGTCTCCTCTCAATAGTGTTCTATATAGAGCATAAAAGAGATACACAAACAGTAAAGGAGAAAAAATAGTCGCATAGATACCAAGCATCTCAAAAAAATGGTTCCCAGATGTTGGTTCGGGCATGGCAACTCCAAACATCATATAGAATACAATAACAGCGATTGCAGCCCAGAATATCTCTCTCTTCTTTTGGAAAAGGCTGTAGAGTACAAGGATTAGATAAAAGTACAAAGCACTCCAGTGAACAAAAGCCAATAGAAAAAGTGGCAACAATGAGAATATTGATTTTCCGTGTACATGAAGATATAAGAACAACAAGACTAAAAAAGCAATAATCACAGCATCATTTGCCAGCACAGTAGAAGCAATCACGCCTGGCAGCATTAAGTAAAAGTCAAGCGCCAGAAAACGCTCTTCTGTTTTAGTGAAAAAGTCTTCTGCGAGCCTATAGAACAGGTATGCGTTAACAAATCCAAGAACTAGAAAAAAGAGTCTCATTCCCAATTCATTTGCCACAACAAAGCTTCCCAAGTGCATCAAAAGTACCGTGGGGGTAGTTTCACTTTGAAAAAAGAGATAGGCCTCGCTAGGACTGATGGGTGTGGTGGTTGCCACCACGATCAGAGCCAAAGCATAAAGAACTAAAAAAATCTTTTGGGATGAGCCTTTGAATACAGGCATTACTAGAGCTTTAAAAAGTTATCCAACATTTCATGCCCATGCTCACTCATGATGGATTCTGGGTGAAACTGCACGCCATAGATCGGCTTATCTTTGATCTGCAGAGACATAATTTCATGATCATCCTGACTATGAGATGTCACTTCGATGGCATCAGGTAGATTTTCTTTGTTGACTGTCAAAGAGTGGTATCTTGTCGCTCTGAATTCTGGAGGGAGATCTCTGAAAATAGGGGTTTGACATGCCACTTTAACCTGGGAGGTTTTGCCGTGCATCATCTGTTTGGCCTGTATCACCTCTCCCCCAAAAACCTGAGCAATACTCTGATGACCCAAACAGATACCAAACATCGGTACAGTCTCTGCAAATTCCTGAATCACCTCCAGGGTCACCCCTGCATCATCTGGAGTCGCAGGGCCAGGAGAGAGGATGATCTTCTCAGGATGCAATGCTTTGATCTCTTCGATTGTCAGTTCATCGTTCCGAATCACCTTTAGATCTGCGCCCAGTTCTCGACAATACTGCACAATATTATAGGTAAAGCTGTCATAGTTGTCTATCATAAGTATCATGGTGTTTCTTCCTTAATATTGCGTTAGCTCATTATACAGGCTGTCCCGCTCTATAGGCGTAAATCCTGCATCTTTAATCAATGCCACAAAGTCATCCAGTCCCATGCCTTTAGCGCTGGCGGCACCTGCTGCAGACTGTATCGACTCCTTCTCAATCGTACCATCTAGGTCATCACAGCCAAACTCCTGTGCGATCAGTGCCAACCCGATCGTAGAAGTTGCCCAGTAAGCCTTGATATGAGGGATATTGTCCAGCAAAATACGGCCAATGGCATAGGTCTTGAGTATCTCTTGTCCTGTCAGAAATGCCTCAACTTTGAGGAAGTTGTTTTCTTTCTGGTAAACCAGCGGGATAAAGGCATTGAACCCGCCTGTCTCATCCTGAAGCTTCCTGAGTCTTAGCATGTGATCCACACGGTGTGCTCTGTTCTCTATGTGTCCGAAAAGCATCGTGGCATTGGACTCTTTCCCCCTCTGGTGCCACTTGCGATGAATATCAATCCACTGATCAGAGCTGACCTTGCCCTTGCAAAGATACTCTCTGACCTTTTCATCAAAGATCTCGGCGCCGCCGCCTGGCATAGAGTCCACACCACTCTCGATCATCTGATCGATCACTTCATCATAACTGAGCCTGTATTGACGATGAAGAAAATCGATCTCTGCAGCAGTCATTGCCTTGATATGCACATCAGGGAGCGCTTCTCTTATTTTTCGAAAAGCAGCCATATACCACTCTGAGCCATCATGAGGATTGTGTGCCGAAACAATATGCACTTCCTTGGCGCCCCTCTCCCACGCACTACATGCGATCTCTACGATCTCCTCATGACTCATCGTGTATTGATGAGGATTTTTTCTGCTGGCCGAGTAAGCACAGAACTTACAAATATCAGCACAGACATTGGTGGGGTTGATATGTCGGTTGATATTAAAGTAACTCTTTTTTCCATACCTGCGCTGGCGTATCTCATCTGCCAACTCTCCCAGTGTGTAGAGATCCAGCTCATAAAGTGCTTCCCCATCTTCTTGGGTCAAGCGTTCTTCATTGCGTACTTTCGCTATCAAGTCCATAGTGGTATCCATAGTAATTTTTGGGTATTATATCACTAAAAGCCTAGGGGTTCTCTTCAGATGACAGCATTGGATAGAAAAGTTGAACAGCTCATGCATGAGAATGCTACTGATTTCGAGATAGCAAAAGTATTGAAACAGGATATAAAAGCCTATTTTGAAACACTCCCTGAACTCTTTTCTCAAAGCAGCGGAAAGGATTTTCTTGTCAAACACACCCGCAAGATTGACGCCATCGTAGCGCTTGTTTACAAGGTTTCGATCAGAGCCATGTTTGGCAACTATCTGCCCATGAAAAACCATATACCTGTCTCTGTTGCTGCACTGGGAAGTTATGGCAGAGAACAACTCTGTGTCCACTCCGATATTGATCTCATGATCGTCTACGAGGATATCCCCGGATACCAGAGCAAAGCACTCATAGAGAAGATGCTTTATCTCTTTTGGGATGCAGGACTCAAACTTGGGCATCGTGTACATGAGCTTTCAGAACTTCCCGAAGTTGCACGCAGCGATATCACCATAAAGAGCGCTATACTCGAATCTAGATTTATAGAAGGTTCACGATCACTCTGGGCTGGTGTTGAAAATAAAATCACACTGATACGCAAAGAAGCACCTGAAAAATTCATTCGGGAAAAGTTGCAAGAGCAACGGAATCTTCACCAAAAATTCCCTCTTACCATGGAACCAAATCTCAAAGAAGGGGTTGGTGGATTTAGAGATGCCAATCTAGTGTTTTGGATCGGAAAACTACTGTACAATGTCCCACGGATCCGTGAGCTTCCCAATACTATCGTTCAAGAAACTGACTACAGAGAGTTTAGAGTCGCTCTGGAGTTTCTCTTCCGTGTTCGTTCTGCCCTGCATCTGATCTCTGGGAAAAAAGAAGATAGGGTAAGGCTGGAAAGAATCCCTGAGATAGCCAGTCTGTTGGGCTATGACACAACACCCCATGCACAGATGCGCTTTGCCAAAAAAACAACGGAAAGTTTGAGGGTCATCAATCTCTTTGGAAAGATCTGGTTGGAAGCACTGATCTCAGAGTATGCACCAGATATCTATGATAGCTATCTCCTCATCCCCGAAGAGTCCACACTCTCTAAACTCATTATCTCGCTTAACCAAAACGCACATCTTCCTTTTGAGGTACATCCAAGCATCCTTAAGGCTCTGATTCATGCCAAAAAACCAGAACGGCCCAGCCAGAATCTCTACAAGGTTATTTCAGATATTTTCCATCAAGACAGTGCATACTCCGTACTCAAAGCCCTTCATGGTGCCAGACTACTCAAGTATGCCATTCCTCCTATCAAAAAAGTGGTTGATCTACCGCAGTTTGACGGATATCACCACTATAGCGTTGATATGCATTCTTTGAAATGCCTTTCATTTCTGGAGAATATTGAAGATCCTCTGCTTTTGACATGCTACGAAGGTTTGGAGAAAAAAGAGAAACATCTTTTAAAAATCGTTACTTTTTTGCATGATGCGGGCAAAGGAAGAAAAAAAGATCACTCTCTTGTGGGCGTATCACTTTTTAGGTTATTTGCGGCAAAAATCGGTATGGATCAAGCACTGATCAATACAGGAGCCAAACTTATACAATATCATGACCTCATGAGTACGACTGCCCAAAGAGAGGATCTCTATAACGAAAAGACCATTTTGCAATTTGCCTCCAGGTTCAAAAGCAAAACACTACTGGATATGATCTATCTGCTTACCTATGCGGACATGAATGGTGTGGGAGGCGGCATCTACACCAACTTCAACGCCAAACTTCTTCGCACCCTCCACCAAGAGTCTATTGCTTCGTTACAACACGACAAAATTCTTACTACCACAGCTAGAAGATTGGAAAAGATAGAGGGACTAAAGCGGAACAAGCGATTCAAGGCATTTCCTAAAAGTGTACAAAAAAAGATACTCTCCATCCCTGCCAATGAACTCTTCATCTACAATAGCACGCAACAGATACTCTCCATCATAGCTATGACTTTAGAGGTG
>JALWVW010000064.1 GCA_027079365.1 Campylobacteraceae bacterium
CCCCCCCCATTCCCGGGACAGACCGCCGGGTTACCTAATTTAAGTTCGATGTGGAAATTAGGAGTATACCCCAATGAAACCAATTTTGTACTGGCTTAGACTGTTGACCTTTTTGGCACTTTCTGCACTTTTCCCTGTATTTACCTATGCGGTAAATATTGAATTAGACAATACCATTACCAAAACAAATGGAGATGGTGATCTGGGTACCTGTTCAACTGGTGATATTTATCGTCTAGGAACCAATGCAAGCTATAACGGACAGGCACTAGATCTTCTCGTTGAAATCACGGCAGAAGATAATGAATATGACCAAATTACCCAGAATGGGCACTGTATTGATGTCGGTAATGGTATACTTGAAACAAGGTTGAGAGACCGAGATGCTGGTGATAATCTTGCCTATATGGATCTTAAAATCACAGCAGTTGCACAGGGGACAACCACCCCGCTTGAGGTAGATAGAATTACTTTTACCGCATTTGATCTTGATAAGAATAATGCAACCAGTGGTGAATATGTTACTGGTACAGATGATATCTATATGATTGATCCAAGCAAAGCATATATACAAGCTGGTGGAAATTCAGATGTGACCTATAGTGAAGGGAATTATGGTAACGGCTATGATATAAAACTGAAAGGTAGAGATAACGGCAGTAATTCTGACTGTGATGACAAGGCATCAAGTCCTGAGACAGTCTGTCGTGGAGGTGGTATTGCAGTAGTCGGCCCAAGTGGTCCCAATAAAATCTCTTCGGTGAGCATTAGAATATCCAATGATAATGCTTATGGGGATACTGATCACGCCTCTGCCCATAGGCTTATACAGATTTCATTCCAAGAGATTGATTTTGAAGCGATTTTGGTAGACCATAATGATCATGGTGATGTTCCTTCTTCTTATGGTGATGCAAGACACCAATCGACTGTCTACACGGTGCTAGGCTATGGATATCCAGCAGATAATGAGGATGCGCAATACTCCACCAATGCAGATGCAGATGATGATCCGGATACTGGAAATATCAATTTTGATGACGAAGATGGCGTACGCATAGGCAGTCAGCCCACTGTGAGTTCTGAGTTGAATATGACAGTTGGATTTGATTATGACTTGAATGTGACGACTATCGGTGATGGATATCTCAGTGCCTGGATAGATCTCAATGGTGATGGTGATTTTGCTGATGCAGGAGAACAGATACTGACAGATCAGCATCTTTCAAGTACGGTTGCGATAGAGACAATTATTCCCGTGCATGTACCTACAGATAACTATACCGGGCAATCTTATGTAAGATTCAGATTTTCCGAAGCTAGTGGAGTAGGCTCTTCTGGTGATGGGGGGAAAGGTGAAGTTGAGGATTATACGGTATTTTTTAAACCGGCTGGAAATATAGTTGGACATATTTACAATGACCTAAATAAAAATGGCACGCAAGATCCTGGCGAACCTGGACTTTCTGGTGTAGATGTACTTGTCACGGCTGCAAACGGAGAAGAGCAAACAGTAGCTACGGATGCCAATGGAGATTACAATGCCACAGGTGTTGCCGTAGGAGATGCTTCCGTAGATATAGATGAAAATACGCTACCTGCAGGGGCTTCCCAAATAGAAGGAGGAGACCCAACAACTGTCACAGTGAACGCAGATGTAGATAATTTTGAAGAAAATAATGGATTTAATACCCCTGATGGAACACTAACAGGCCATCTCTATAATGATGCAAATAATAACGGCGTACAAGATGCTGGAGATACTGATATTGCTAATGTGGATGTCAATGTGACAGACTCTGAAGGTAATACTCAAATTGTCTCAACGGATGCCAATGGAGATTATACTGCTTCAGGTCTTTCAGGTGGAGATGCAACAGTGACTATCAATGTGACAGATCCCGATTTCCCTATAGGCGCAAATCAGACAGAAGGTACAAACCCAACCATAGCAAATGTTGTTTCTGGTCAAACCAATACAGAAGAAAACAATGGATTTTATCAGGTTCCGCCTCCTCCTGGGAGAGGAGAGGTCTGCTATGGACTTTCAGATGGAAGTGATGAACTTGTTCTCTATGATGCAGACAGTGCCACAGACAGTATTATCGGTTCAAACAATGCTCCTGCAGATGATATTGAAACTATGGCGTTTAATACAGATCGTTCTGTACTCTATGCTT
>JALWVW010000065.1 GCA_027079365.1 Campylobacteraceae bacterium
CAGCGAGTTGCATGGTGAGGATATCGGGCATATAGTAGTGTCCGAAAAAGAGCCCCGAAGCGATCGTGATCAGCGCAGCCAGCGTGGTGATACTGTCTCGCTCGAACATCTTGTATTTGTACCCCTCATAGAGGAAGATCACTACGAGTGTGAAGTCTACCAGATAGGAGAGGCGGACAAAGTTTTCCGTCATGATCAGCCCTTCCTGAAAGTGACTCAAGACCTCACTGCCTAGCCAAAGCTCGGTATGGAAGGTCACTGGAGCGACTACGATCCCAGCATAGAGACCGGCACCTAGCGTGGCCGTTAGTAGTATCAGGTATGCCATAGTGGTCATTCTAAAATATTTTTTCATTTTGTTTTCCTTGTTGTTTCGTAGGGTGCGTAACACGCACCACTTTACACATTGGGTTCATTGAGCCTTTCGGCAGATAGATTGTCTGACATAGTGGGTTCCAAGATGGTGCGTGTTACGCACCCTACGGAAACTGAATGATAAATCCTCGATCCAGTCCTGCCAAATCGGCATAAAACTCGATGGGGTAGTCTCCGATCTTTTTAACAAACGCTGCAATCGGCTCTCTCTGCTCGTAGCCCATCTCACAGGCCAGAACCTTCACTTCACGCTCTTTGGCTAGCAGGATGATCTCTTTGAGTAGCTCATCGCCTTGTTCCTCACTGTAGAGCGCCGTATGGGGCTCGTACTCTGCCACATTGGGGGCTAAGGGTGTGTGTTTGGCGATATAGGGAGGGTTGCTCACTATCAGGTCGATCTGCCCCTCGATACCATCCAGCAGAGAGGTATGCTGGAGGTCTATCCGCTCCTCTAGCCCGAAGGCATGCACATTGGTCTGGGCTACTGCCAGTGCCTCCTCGGAGATATCCGAAGCTACGATCTGCAACTGGGGAAACTGACGCGCCAGCACGATCGAGATCGCACCAGACCCTACCCCGATCTCAGCCACAGAGCCGTACCCCTCTCGCGCAATGATCTCAGATACCTTCTCCACCAACACCTCTGTCTCTGGGCGAGGGATGAGGGCTCCGGGCGCACTATACAGATCGATATCATAGAAGCTCACACGCCCCGTGATATACTCCATAGGCTCATGCGCCACGCGTCTGGCCACCAGTGTCTCATATCCCTCGGTATCCTCCAGCTCTCTGTCATCATACATCTTGAGCCAGGTACGCTCCTTGCCTAGATGATGTGCTAGCAGGATCTCTGCCTCAAAGAGCGGACGCTCGCAGGCGTAGCGGAGCTGCTCCCTGGCTTGGGAGAGGGCTTGTTTGAGTGTCATGGCTTTCAACCCTTGTCCCGCTCTACAAAGGTAAATATCCCTCCCTTGGGCAACTCTCCGTCTAGATCTACTTTGCTCGCATCAAAGCCTAGCTCCTTGAGCCGCTCCAGTACAGGGGGGTGTGTATGATAGAAGAAGATCACCAACGGGTGGGCTTTGGGGAAGGCTTTGTTCTCTGTCACCAGCTTGAGCAGTGCAGAGACGAGGTTTTCCTTGCCTCCCATCTCTGAGCCAAAGGCATCTGCTGCATATTCGTTGTGCTGAGAGACATAGCTCATCACAGGAGTGAAGAGGAAGCTGAGCACTGGCAACAGAAGCAAGAGCATAGCGATCTTGACCCCGGCATTGGGTGGGGTACCCATCTGAGTAAAGAGCGTGTCTGGCAGATTGCCAAATACAAAAAATCCTGTAAAGAGCAGTACCGCCATCAGTCCGATGTTTTTCCAGATATCTCCATGCCTGAAGTGTCCCAGTTCGTGTCCCAGCACTGCGAGCAGCTCCTTGTCGCTGAGCTTCTCCAGCAGGGTATCGAACAGTACCACCCGCTTACTCTTACCCAATCCACCAAAAAAGGCATTGAGACGGCTGTCACGCTTGCTGGCATCCATGATAAAGATACCTTCACTGCGTAGCCCTACTTTGGCCATCATCGCCTCGATGGCAGTGCGCAGCTCGCCCTCCTCCATCGGAGAGAATTTGTTGAACAGGCCCATGAAAAAGGGCATCAATACATTGGCAGCCACAGCAATGGTAAACATGAGCACAAACCCCCAAAACCACCAGCTCTGAAAGCTGGAGATGATCCACGCCAGTAGCCCCAGTGCCGCACCGCCCACCACAGCGAAGATGAGTGTGGATTTGAGTGTATCCAGGATATACATTTTAGGCGTCATCTTGTTGAAGCCAAACTTTTGATCGATCTCAAACTTTTGGTAGAGCTCAAAGGGGAGCATCACGAGATAATTGATACCGAAAAATCCAAAGAGAAAAAGCACAGCATCTACCACACTGTCTTGGATACCTACCAAGCCCTGAAGCCAAGCAAAGCCCTTGGTCACCCAAAAGGCAAACAGGATCAGATCTACGATCATCTCTGCCATGCCCAAGCGCTCTTTGGCGATCGCATAGTTGGCAGCAACAGTATAGCGACCCTTGCCCATCAGCACAGGCTCGTTTTTCTTCTCAAAGGCGATAAAGCCGATCTGCATCGTGGCAATATAAAGTTTGACCATGATGTAAAAGGTGTATATCCAGATAATCGTTGAAAGCATTTTGAAACCTTGATAGTATTTTATACTGCGAATATAGCCAAATGACCTTAATCTTTTGCTAAAATACCATCATTACTTTCCAAAGGAGACCCCGTGGCATTTATCGATCTCTTTGCTGTCTCCAAAAATTATGATGTCAAACAGATCTTTACGGGGATGGATTTTCATCTGGCGCAAGGAGAGCGGGTCGCCATCGTAGGGCAGAATGGGTGCGGCAAATCCACCCTGATGAAGATCGCACTAGGCACAGAAGAACCTGATGACGGCAAGAGAGTCATCGACCGCTCCATACAGATCGAGATGCTCGACCAGCAACCACATTTCGACCCCACACTCACCACCAAACAGGCCATCGAAAAAGAGCTCACCGAACTCTCTCTTGCCAAAGAGAAGTATGAAAAACTGAGTCGGAAAATCGCTGATGACTACAAGAACACCTCACTGCAAAATGCACTCGAAGAGGTAAGCGCCTATCTCGATCACCATAATGCCTGGGATCTCAATAATAAAATCGAGCGGATCATGCAGGAGTTTCGACTCCTGGAGTATGAGGATAGACTGGTCTCCTCGCTCTCTGGAGGTGAGCAGCGTCGTGTGGCATTGGCATCATTGATCCTCAAAAAGCCTGACATTCTCATGCTTGATGAGCCTACCAACCATCTGGATGTCTATATGGTGGAATTTCTTGAAGAGATCCTGCTCAAGGAGAAGTTTACCTTACTCTTCATCTCACATGACCGCTACTTCATTGACCGTATCGCCACCCGTATCGTAGAGGTAGAAAACCGGGCACTGGCCAACTACAAAGGAGGCTACGAAAGCTTCCTCAAGCTCAAAGAGCAGCGCCTGACTGCCATGCAAAAACAGCATGACAATCTACTACGATTTCTCAAAAAAGAGGAGCGTTGGCTCAGTCGCGGTATCCAGGCCAGACAGACCAGAAATCAGGGACGCAAGCGCAGGGTTTTTGACCTGCGGGAACAGTCCAAAGAGAACCCTGCCCTGATACAGAAGATGGCCATGGAACTCGAAAGAGAGAAAAAGGCCTTTATGGGAGAAAAGATCGTTGCTAAGAAAAAGATGCTTTTCGAGATCAATGACCTGCATTTCTCTATAGGTGAAAAAGCACTTATCAAAGGGTTTACCACAAGAATACTCCAAAAAGACAAAATCGCTATCGTGGGACACAATGGCAGTGGAAAATCTACCCTACTCAGGCTTCTGCTTGGCAGACTCAAGCCAGACAGCGGTGTGATCAAGCACGGTGATGTGCGTATCGGCTACTTTGATCAACACAGAGAGATGCTCAATGATGAGCATACCCTCATAGAAACCTTCTGTCCCAATGCTGGAGACCGGGTTATCGTCGACGGAAAAAATATGCACGTCTACGGCTACCTCAAAAACTTTCTCTTCCCCAAAGAGTATCTAGAAAAAAAGATCGGACAGCTCAGCGGCGGAGAACGCAACCGTGTGGCACTTGCACTGCTCTTTACCAAAGAGATAGACTGTCTGATTCTTGATGAACCCACCAACGATTTAGATATCCAAACGATCAATATCCTGGAGGAAAAACTACTGAGTTTTCAGGGTGCAGTGCTCTTTGTCAGCCATGATAGATATTTCGTAGACAAGATAGCCCAGAAATTGATCGTGTTCAAAGGTGCCGGTATCATGGAGGAATCTTACCAGAGTTACACAGACTACCTAGCGTTGGAAAAAGATATCAATACTCTCTACGCTATGGAAAAAGAGGCAGAGGGAAAGCAGATTTCCGCAACAGGTGCCGATCTCCCGCGCAAAGAGAAAAAAGCAACCAAACTAAGCTATAAAGAACAAAGAGACCTAGAACTTCTGCCGGAAGAGATCGAAAAACTCGAAACGCAGATCGAAGAAATCACTGCCTGCATGTATGATCCCGACTGTTATGAAATAGAGGGGTTGGTCTCACTGAGTGAAAAACTCGCTGCTTTAGAGAGTCGTTATGAAGAGATCAGTGAACGCTATTTGGAAGTACTAGAACTGGAAGAATCGCTCTCACATCAATAGTACAGTGTCACCCTTCTGCGCCCCCAACGCAGTGCACGCCATCGGCTGGTACCCATATAGATATCGATCTTCCTGCGCCATTTTTTATTCATCTTATCCCGGACTGTATAGATCCCTTTAAGTCCAGAGATACGCACTTTTTTCCCGTTGGTAATGCCATACTTGTAGATCAGATCTCGAGAGACTGCGATCACTTTCATCCCTGGCCGTATCCTGTTGTTCCACGCAGCCAAAAAAGGTGTTCTGTCAGTTTGGCTACGGTGTGAAGTATAGGCTGTTGCTGTTACACTCAGTCTTCGCTTAAGCCCCCTGGAGGCCTTGAGAAATCTTGCCCGCTCCGCCTTTTTCAGGGCAATGCGTGCCAAGCGTTCTCTTTCTCGTTTCTTTTTCAAAGCAGCTTTTCGCTTCTGCTCCTCTATCTTCTTGAGCTCCAGAAGCTTTCTTGGCAGAGGGAGCACCAGTATCTGTCCCACATGGATCACAGATTTTTTTCGGATTTTGTTGTATTTTTTCAGATCTTTTATTTTGACATGAAAATATTTGGCAATTCTGGAAAGTGTATCCCCTTTTTTGACAATATAGGTAGCATTATCGATCGCATCAACATCCTCTTGTGAAAGCGAAATATACAGTTTCTGCCCTTTTTTAAGGAGTGTGCCCTTGTGAAGCCTGTTGATCTCCATAAGAACCTCTGTCTCTACTCCGAATCGTTTTGCTATACCAATAAGAGAGTCCCCTTTTTTGACTTCATATACAGCAAATTCTTTTTTGATATCCGGAGTGATCTCTGCCTGCTTCTCTTGCTTGTCTGGCACCAACTCCGCCGGGAGGATCTCTTCTGAAGGAGGTTGCTGTTTTTCACTTATATTACGCTCTGCTTCTGTGGGTACAGACGGCTTTGTTTTGGGTGCCAATACTACTATTTTTGGTATTTCCAAAGGCTCTTGTGCTTGCATATTCTGCTTCGGTATTTTACTCTTTTTCTCTTGTACTATTTTCTTTTTGGGCGCAGGCGCAGGATGGGATGAAGCGCTTGTCTCCTTTTTCTTTTTGGCTGTTTCCTGAGATTCTTCCAGATTGGCTTCTTGCTTTGGATGTGGCTGTTTTTCTTTTTCCACTTTGTAGTAGAGTCTTTCTTCCCGTTTAATATATTTGTTGATCAAATTATGCAGTGTCATGCCATTTTTGACTCTGATCTTCTCTACAGTCAGAAGGGTTTTTTCTGTGACTGGGCGGTGCCTCAAAGAGGCAACTCTTTTTTTGAGTTTGGTAGCCTCTAAAAACGAAAGATCATACGGGTTACACTGTGTTGCACCCTGCTTCATAGTACGGCACGAGGGCACCTCTGCCATCACAGATGTAAAGATGACAATTAATGAGAAAAAGATGCGCCGGATAAACATCATAAATAGCTACTGCTGCTCCTAGAGAAAGGAAAGCATCTCTCCTCTTATCTGTTTTTTCTCCACAACCATATCATGTGTGACGGGCTTGGAAAAGAGCTGACTGATCATTTGGGGTATCCCCAATCCTGTCTTCTGCGATATCTTCTCCAGTGCCTCCAGGTCATTTTTGGCTACTATATCCAGTGCCTCGGCCACACTGGTGCTAAACTTTGTCCACTCGGCTGTAGAACAGAGTATCGCCGGTAGATTCTCCTCTCTGAGCTCCCTATACGCTTTGATACAAGTAGCGGTATGAGGATCCATGATATAACCTCTGCCTGCATAGTCCGCCATAAAGCTTCTTCCCTCTGCATCATCACTGTACACTGCATCAAAATCTTCTCTCAATGACACCAGTTCCTCTGCTGTGAGGCGATACACACCCTCTTCTTCCAGATCCATCATCATCTCTCTGGTGCGATGGCTACCAAATTTATCAAAAAGTACCCGTTCTACATTGGAGCTCTTAAGGATATCCATAGCCGGAGATTGGGTAAGTATCAACGCTCTGTCCCGGATATCATACTCTCCTTTGTTGATAAGATCAGTCAGGATATTATTGGTATTGGAGGCGATCAGTATCTTCTCTACAGGGAGTCCTGCTTTTTTGGCATAGTAGGCACCTAGGGCATTGCCAAAGTTTCCACTTGGGACAATCAGATAGACCTTTTCTCCCAAAGCGATCTTGTCTTGCCTGACAAGCTCTAGATACCCATAGAGATGATAGATAATTTGGAAAATAATCCTGCCGAAGTTAACTGAGTTGGCTGCGGAGAGCTTAATGCCTTTGGCTTTGAGCTCTGCCCTGAAGGTATCCGAAGCCAGCAGTGATTTGAGTGCATGCTGGGTATCATCAAAGTTTCCCTTTACGCCTATGACCTTCAGGTTCTCTGCGTCTTCTGTCACCATCTGCAGGCGTTGCACATCTGAGGTTCCACCTTCCGGATAGAGACAGGCCACACGGATATTGGGTCGATTTTTAAAAGTCTCCAGTGTGGCAGGGCCTGTATCGCCACTGGTCGCTGCCATGATCAGATACTCTTCACCTCTCTGTTGCGCCAGCGTACTGAGTATTACCCCAAAAGGCTGCAGTGCCATATCTTTGAAAGCTCTCGTAGGGCCATGATAAAGTTCTGTGACAAAACAGTTTTCCTCTATGCTCTCTACAGGTACAGGTACATTGGCATCATCAAACCCATCGTAGCAGTTCAGTGCCTCCCAGAGCAATGTATCATCGATATCAATCTCAAACTTTTTGAGTAGGTCAAAAGCCAGTGTTTTATAATCACTGTTGATATACTCTGCTAAAAAATCTATCCCCATATCAGGAAGGGTTTCGGGCACATAAAGCCCACCAAAACTGGCACTTGGATTTAGGATGGCATCGGAGAAATTGACATGAGATTC
>JALWVW010000066.1 GCA_027079365.1 Campylobacteraceae bacterium
GCGCCTGCAAAAGTCTCCGTATTCAGGTTGATACCTTCTCCCCCAGCAAATCCCAAAGACGTGTCATCAAAAAGAACAGAGAGACGGAGATTCTTATCCAGAGACCCTCTCTCAGCAAAGAGCATATTGTCCTATACAATCAATACCATGCATGGAAATCTCATAAAGACCAATGGAGGCATCGAGAAATCTCGCAAAAAGAGTATTTTGAGAATTTTGTCGACGGTGCACATGATTTTGGACGAGAGATACTTTACTATGCAGAAAATAAGCTGATCGGGGTCGATCTGATCGATATCGTCAACGATGGTATCAGTGCAATTTACTTCTATTATGATCCAGAATATGCGCATCTCTCTCTGGGTACCTACTCCCTACTCTATCAGATAGATCTCGCAAAACAAATGAAGCTTCCCTATATCTACCTGGGATACTGGGTAGATGGGTGTAAGGCATTTGCCTACAAGAAGAACTTTACACCACTGGATCTACTTGATGGATTCCCAGAGATTCGCAAAGAAGCACGCTGGGTCAATTTAGCGTAATGGTTTTATTATATAGAGATGATAGTATATTGGCATTTTCAAGAATAGTATCAGATTTCTTGTAAATCAAGGTTGGAATGGCAGTGCTGTCGAGTCTATTCATCACCGAAAAATACATAAATGCTCTCTCTATCTTTTTAAGTCGGCGCTGTATTTCTATGGTATTAATTTTTGCTTGCTTGAGCATCTCCATAGACTTTTTGAATATTTCCATCGATCTCTTCATGCTTGTCTCAACTTTCTTCTCTTTAATTTTCCACGCCTTAAGTAGATAAAGTGTTGCCATTCTCTGCGCGCTGATCCCTATATCTGCTGAAGCATCGATGATTTTCCCCAGCATGGATCCAGTCTGGCGGGTATATATTTCTGTCGTCTCTCTAGTAAGTGCAAGCATGAGCTCAAGCTTATCGAATAACACCATTGCTCTCTTTTGGCTTTTTTCTTCGAGAAGCATAGTTTTGATTGGATCCCACGACTGCATGATTTTTTCAATATTCACAAATGCTTTTTTACTGGTTGCAAAAGCATCTAGTTCCTCTATATGCCGCTCAAATATCTCAATACTTTTTTGTAAATTTTTTTCTGTATTCTGGAATGTATTATGCATGCCAAGCATAATATAATTTGCAAGCATCTTTTGCGTCAAAACACTTTGTGTTCTGGCTTTTTCGATAGTACCAGAAAGTGTTTCCATTTCAGCAAATACCAGAGAGGTGGCAAAAAACAGAAGCAGTATGATCCATTTTCTAATAAAATGCACAATAGTCCCTTAATTGATTCAAGAAAATATTATGGATTATACGATTTTAAGAATTTGACACTCCTTAGAGATCCTCTCTCTTCCAGCGTGCAGGATCCAGAAGCGTGTCATCATTGATATGCTTGAATGAGGCCTTGATCATTTTGAAAAAATTCTCCTGCTCCTGCTCTATCCCTTCCAGCCAGGCTTTTGTCTTGGCTCTGGCATAAGGCACTTTCACCTCTTTGAGCATCGCCGGACATGCCTCATCTCCAATTGTAGCAAAACCGTTCTCGTCGGCAAAGTTTCGTAGTTGTCGCTCCCTAGCTTCTATCAGGGGTCGTATCACATGATAGCCTCGCTCTGCCTTGTAGATCGGTGCCATCGCACGCATACTGCCATTGTAGAACATGTTCATAAAAAAGCTCTCTACCGTATCATCAAAATGGTGCCCTAGGGCTATCTTGTTGAACCCACCTTGCTCAGCAAAGGTTCCCAGTGCCCCACGACGCATACGGGAGAAATAGCTGCAAAATGAGCTATTTTCACGGATCGTATCCTGTGATATCGCATAGATATTGGTCTCATACACCGTATGCGTGATCCCATACTCTCGGCAATGTTCCGTCAATCGGGCATACTGCTCTTCTGGCATACCGTAGCTCACTGTACAGGCCTCAAATTCAAATCTGAATGGTGCATGTCGTTGCATATTTTTCAGTAGGTGGATCAGTGCTAGGGAGTCTTTGCCTCCACTCAGTCCCACCAATACCCGATCACCTTCCTGAATCAGTTTGAACTGGGCATTGCTTTTACCAAATACTCTCAGGAGTTTCTTACTGATCTGGGCTTTTTTCTCTTGCATACGGCTACTTGATCTTCTCAACCATTGCCAGAATAAACACAGCACTGGTTTTGGCAGAACTCACCAAGAAGGCATCAAAATCAAAGCCCGCATCCATATCTGCACTGTCACTGATCGCACGAAGGATAAAAAATGGCACATCCAATGCATGACAGACCACAGCCACAGCTGCACCCTCCATCTCTAGCGCATCTGCTTTGAATGTCTTTGCTATCCATGCTTTTCTCTGAGGATCTGCGACAAATTGATCGCCTGTGGCGATAATCCCCTCTTTGAGCGTCAATCCTTTTTCTTTGGCGATGCGCTTGGCAACTTGGCGCAATACACTGTCTGACCAGATACAGACATCCCCTTCGGGCACATACCCATAGGGGTGTCCAAAAGCGGTAATATCCAGATCATGCTGACACACACCATCAGCTATGATCAGATCACCGATAGAAAGATCCTCATTGATAGCCCCTGCCACCCCTGAGAAGAGCAGTATCTCGCAGCCAAATCTCTCTATCAGTATCGTGGCAGTCAAAGAGGCAAAGACTTTACCGATCTTGGAATAGGCGACGACTACCTCCTGCCCTTTGTAGCTCCCTTCATAGTAGGTATTGTCTGCATACTCTGTCTTTCTGAGATCATGCAGTGTTGCTATGATCGGCTCTATCTCTTCAGGCATCGCGCCCATAATGGCTATTTTAGGCATCAGAGTGCCTTGATCGCTGCGATCGTACTTTCCAAAGATGCCATATCACTGATATTAAAATGAGGCTTTTTGGTTGCTTTACGGTTGAGTCCTTTGAGTACATTGCCATGTCCAAACTCGATATAGGCATCCACTTCATCATCGATAGCAGCCATAGAGTGCTTGTAGAGTACCGGCTTTACCAACTGTTTCGGCAATAGCCCCAATGCCTCCGCCTTGGTGCTATACGACTTGGCTGTCACATTGGAGATCACTGGTGCCACAAAACTGTCGTGAAGCATCTCTTCAAGCTTTGGCGCCAACCTATCGGCTGCACTCTGTAGTAGTGGGCAGTGGCTAGCTACAGACATATCCAACAGCAGTGCTCTTCTGGCACCTGCCTTCTTAAGGATATCTACAAGTGCTTCAAGGTCTACCTTGATGCCAGCGATCACAATCTGTCCTTCGGCATTATAGTTGACCGGCCAGACCTGCTTCCCCATATCTCTCTGGGTCTGACAAATCTCCTCAACCGCCTCATCTGAAAGCCCCAGACTCACCAGCATACCTACAGGCTGTGTTGCACAGGCTTCTGCCATATACTTGCCTCTGAGATTGACCAGCTCTACCGCATCGATCGCATCCAGTGCTCCCACGGCCACCAAGGCACCAAACTCACCCAAAGAGTGCCCCATCGTTATGCCAGGGGTGACTCCTGTGGCATCCACAAAGAGCTTGTGCGCTGCAGCAGCCACCAGCAAGATTGCAGGCTGGGTATACGCTGTCTGTCCAAGCAGATCATTCTCCTCAAAAAGCAATGCCTCAAAATCAATGCCTGTACGCCCTTTTGCGTCTGAAAACAGTGTCCTGACAAGCTTTGATTTCTCGAAGAAGTCTTTTCCCATGCCTATGGATTGAGATCCCTGCCCGGGGAATAAAAATGCTAGTTTTTTTGACATACTGATACCTTTGAAAGTTTTGTGTATTCTATCGAAAAGTGTGTTAGGGGAATGTAAATGCAGAGTAAAGGGACTCTGCATTGTCTGGTTGTAAAGTTGCTAATACTTTAAAGTGTGAACCGCACGGGTTCCTTACTAGCAGCCACAACCTCCACTATGACAGTGTGCTTCACCGCCGACAATGCCTGTGGCAATTTCGTCATCTGTCGCATCTCTTTCGGAGATGATCGTTACAGCAAACATCAGATCTTTGCCAGCCAACGGATGATTATAGTCGATAGTCACATCTGTATCAGTAAAAGATTTGACAATGACCTGCACCTGCTGCCCGTCTTCTCCTTGACCATACAGCATCATGCCAGCCTCAAGCTCTACACCTTCAAACTGCTCTTTGGGGAGTGTCTGTACTGCTTCTGGGTTGATCTCGCCGTATGCATCTGCTGCCTTGACCATGATATCTGCACTCTCGCCCTCATTCATACCTGCAAGTTGTGCTTCCAGTCCTGGAATTAGCTGACCTTTACCAGTAATAAACTCCAAGGGCATGCCACCTTTGTTGCTGTCAACTATCTCTGTTGTACCAGCTTCTTTGACCTCATATTCGAGACCAACAACGCTATTTTCTTCTTTGATCGCCATTTCTATCCTTCATGTAAAAGTTTTTGCTATTCTAGCCAAGAGAGCTTCAACTTAGCTTTAGGAGATCTTCTATTTCAGAGTTAATTCCTCCTATTTACTTTCTTGGAGTATGATATGGCATACTAATAATAGGATATAAGCAAATGAAAACTATTATCATAGGATTACTCATGACGCTGACCACACTGACAGCCAATGCACTCAAGAATGAACAGTCGCCCTACCTTCAGCAACACGCAGACAACCCTGTAGCCTGGATGCCGTGGACCAAAGTCACACTTGCCAAAGCGCAGAAAGAGCACAAACTTATCTTTCTCTCCATAGGCTACAGCACCTGCCATTGGTGTCATGTGATGGAGGAAGAGAGCTTTGAAAAGGAGGAGGTAGCCAAGGCACTGGCCAATGGCTTCATCGCCATCAAAGTAGACAGAGAGGAAATGCCCCAACTGGATAACTACTATCAAAATGTCTATCAGGTCATGAACGGCCGAGGAGGCGGATGGCCTCTAACGATCATCATGACACCAGATGCCAAACCTTTCTGGTCTGCCACCTACCTCCCCAAAGAGAATCTTCTGGATATCCTTACCCGGATACGCGATATCTATACACACAATAAGGGAAAGATCACTGATGCTACCGAGGAGATCGCCATACTGATGCAGCATTCAGATCAGCAAAAAAGCCACAACGGAGACTCTGATCTCGCACAGGTGATAGAGCGTTTTAACACATCTGTCAAAGAGAGTTTTGACGAGATGAGCGGCGGCTTTGGTACGGCACCAAAATTCCCTAGAGCCACCCTACTCGAAGCCATGCTGGATCTCTACAGTACCCATCATGACAAAGCACTTCTTGATATGGTAGAGGTAACCCTTCGGGCAATGGCCAAGGGCGGTATCTATGATCAGATAGAAAGTGGATTTTACCGTTACAGTGTCGATGGACAGTGGCATATTCCTCATTTTGAGAAAATGCTTTATACCCAGGCGGAACTCATCCGTGTCTATACCAAAGCCTACCTCATCACACACGATCCTTTTTATAAGAAAATAGTGAATGACCTCATTACCTTTATCCATAATCGTTTTGACAAAGATCACCTACTCCATAGTGCCAGTGATGCAGATAGCCTCTCTGCTGAGGGGAAAAAAGAGGAAGGCTACTACTTTGTATTTCGCTACGATGAGACACTGAAATTTCTCAAAAGCAAAGGGCATACTGCACAAGAAGCAAAAAGGATACTGGACTATTTTCATATCACAAAAGAGGGTAATTTTGAACGAAGCACTACCAATCCCCATATCCAGGAAAGCAAGCCCTTGGCAAATCTAGAAAAAATCAAACAAGAGCTCACCACACTCCGATCTCAAAAATCCTACCCTTTTGTTGACAATAAAATACTCACCTCTTGGAATGCCATGACTATCTCAGCACTGGCACTGGCAGCAAGATTAGATCCAAAATATGGTATAGAGGCTCGTACGCGCATGGAAACTCTACTCTCCTCTCTGTATGTTAAAAAAACACTCTATCACCAAAAACTCGCAAACCATCCACTGAAAGTATCTGCCGTATTTGAAGACTATGCTTTTTTGATCGATGCTTTGGTAGATACGTATGGCATTGACTATAACGAAACATATCTTACGCTGGCTCAAACTTTGACACAGGAAGCGATCAAGAAATTTTATGATCAAGGAAGCTGGAATCTCAGTGATGATGCCTACAAAACCAAAGCGGGACTCTATGACAGTGCCTATGCCTCTGCTGCCTCTGTCATGACCAGAGCCCTGTTTAAACTCTCCCTGCTGACAGACGACACTACACTGTATGAAGTGGCTACCAAATCCATCAAACAAAACCCAAAACTTATGCGTACCTATCCCGACGGTATCGCCACAGCCTTCGATACCTTTTTGGGTTATAAGAAGGGTTATGCCATCCTCAAGTCCACCAAAGCAGCACTCCTAAAAGAGCGGAAGCGCATAGAGGCACGTGTGCACCCCTATCTACTGACAAAAGCTATAACTCTAGATCAGCCACTATGGCTGGCATGTAGCATGCAACTCTGCTTTGCTACTGATAAAGTATTAGAGAAGGTATTAGAGAAGATAGAGAAGCGATAAGAAAGATTTTGGTAGGATAATCCAGGTAACACAAAGGAGCCCCGATGAGAAAAATACTGTTATTTCCATTTTTGATATGGCTACTCTTACTGACCGGATGCGTATCTCAGCCAAACCAAGTTGGTACACAAGTCACTACACAGATTCGCTATTCTGCCTATCTGGGGAAAACCATCCCTCTGTTTATTTTAGGAAATGGTACACCCTATAGCAAAAAGGTACTCTCCGATGGAAGCAGACGCTATACTTGGAATTCCGGAAGGAGCACACCCTATAGACATCCTACACTTTTAGGAGAATGGACAGAAGATGACTGGATGCACGGAGAGTGCGAGATTCAGATACTCACTGATCCACAGGGACGCATTACAGCCATCTATGCACGCAGTGACAGAAAGAAAAACTGGGATGCAGCACGCTGTCGGGACTATCTGAAGTGACACCCAACCCTATTCAAATCGTGTATGATTCTGATTTGCTGTAGGGTATTTCAAGTCCTACTCATACAACGCTGAACTCAAGTAGCGTTCACCTGTATCACAGAGGATCGTGGTGATGACTTTTCCTCTGTTCTCTTCTCTAGCAGCCAGCAGTGAAGCGGCATACACATTGGCACCAGAAGAGATACCTACGAGTAAGCCCTCCTCTCTCGCCAGCGCCCTTGAAGTTTTTATAGCATCTGCATCGGAGACTCTGATGACCTCATCATAGATCTCTTCATTGAGCACATCAGGCACAAAGCCCGCACCGATTCCCTGTATCGCATGTGGTGCCGCCGTCTCTCCGCTCAATACCGCTGAGGATTCTGGCTCCACGGCAATGATCTGGATATCAGGATTCTGTTTTTTAAGCACTTCTCCTACTCCGGTAATCGTACCACCTGTGCCTACTGCAGCCACAAAGATATC
>JALWVW010000067.1 GCA_027079365.1 Campylobacteraceae bacterium
TTGAGTCCGATACTTTTGGCACCCACATCAAAAGCACCCCGATTGGCTGCCTCCATGATCCCCGGTCCTCCACCAGTCATGAGGGTCACCTGACAGTCTTTTGGTCCCTTGCCGCTCTTTCCGATCAATCTTCCCAATTTCCGTGCCTCGTCATACCAGACGCTCCGCGCCACCATCCGCTCGGCAGCATGGAGCTCTGCCATCAGTCCATCAGAGGGGGTAGATTTTTTGAGCTTCTCTTCTACTGTCTGCCGTCTCTCAACAGCACTCTGATATTCTATGATACGGGCACTGCCAAAGACAACGATCGTCTCTTCTATGCCATACTCTTTCAGCTTGGATTCCACCCTGAGATAATCCAACTGCAACCTGATTCCCCGTGCCTCTTCCGAGGCGATAAAGGCAATATTCTCTTCAAGCAGCTGATAGCTTTGGCTTTTCATGATCTCCTCTACCTGCTTGGGGGCGTTAGGGTCTTCCTGCTTGGACTTTGGTTTCTGCCAAGGGAAAAGTATCTTTTTGGTGTTTCTTTTTTTTGATTTTTTCATATGGATATCCTCTTAAGTAATTATATACCATTTTGGCTATAATCACTACAAAGCAATAGGAGAAAAACTATGAAACATATCGCTATCCTCTGTTCAGGTGGAGATGTCTCCGGTATGAACGCAGGTCTGAAGCGTTTTGTAGAGTACAGCATGATGCAGGGGCTAAAACCCTATTTTATAGAAAATGGTTATGAAGGGTTGATCGACGACATGATCTACCCCGCTACCTACAGCCATGTATCCGGTATCATATCCCGTGGTGGCACCATGATACACACCTCCAGATCCAAGCGTTTCAGAGAAGCATCCTGGAGACAGATCGCTATCGACAATCTCAAGGCACACCATATTGATGCTCTAGTCGTCATGGGAGGGGATGGCTCTTTCAAGGGCATGCAGAAGCTGAGCGAAGAGGCTGCAGATATCCGTTTCAGCGGTATCCCTTCTACGATAGATAACGATATCGCCGGCACAGAATATTGTCTAGGGGTAGATACGGCACTCAACATGATCAAGTATGCCATTGACTCTATCCGTGATACCGCCTCCTCTTATGGCAGGGCCTTCGTCATCGAGGCGATGGGCAGAGGCTGTGGCTATCTTGCACTGGTTTCCGCGCTCACCAGTGGCGCCGAGATGTGTCTCATTCCCGAGATCCCCTATGACCTGGAGCAGTACAAGGAGAAATTCCTCAAGCAGAAAGCCAAAGGAAGAAAGTATTTTATCGCGGTTGTCTCAGAAGCTCTGAAAAACACCAAACAGATAGAGCAATGGTTTGAACAAGAGATCGGTATCGAAGCGACCCCTATGGTGCTGGGACACATTCAGCGAGGAGGCAATCCCACTGTCTATGACCGCCTCATGGCATTTCACTTTGTCACCCATGCAATTGATGGGCTACTCGATGGCAAAAAGAGTGCAGTAGTCTGTCATGACCATGGAGGATTTCACTACAAAGAGATAGATCAGGTAGTACGGGGGAAGCGTCAGATCAGCGATGCACTCATGCAACTAGGCAGAGAGTACGGACATAGCTAAGACAGCTATACACCAATCCTCTCTGCAAACTTTACAATATGTGCCTTTTTGCCCAATCGTTTCATGATCACCGATTGGAAAATCTCTTGTTTCTTTCTCTCCCCATGGATGAGAAATACCTTACCCAGCTTTTTAAAGCCCTCCATCCATGCGATCAACCCACTCTGGTCTGCATGGGCAGAGAACCCATTGATCGTATGTACACTGGCTTTGACAATGATCTCTTCATGGTATATGCTGATGCGTTTCGCACCATCGATGATCTCTCTTCCCAGCGTACCCTCCACTTGGTATCCCACGAAGACCAAAGCATTCCGTTCATCCCAGAGACGGTGCTTAAAGTGCTGAAGTATCCTGCCTCCGTTGCACATTCCTGCACCAGCGATGATAATACACCTTGAATCTACTTCATTGATCTTCCTGGAGTCCTGTACGGTCAGGGTATAGTGCAGATAAGGGAAGTCAAAAATCGTACCATCTCTCTCCAGATACTTTTGGCACTGAGCACTGAGCTCTTCTTGGTATTGCTTGTACACTTCTGTAGCACGGATCGCCATAGGTGAATCCAGAAAAACCTGACATACAGGCAGGTCACCCCTGTCATACATCTGCTTCAGCAGGCAGAGTATCTCCTGCGTCCTCTCTATGGCAAACGAGGGTATCAGTACATTACCACCTCGCGCAAAGGTCTCTAGTATCACACGCTGAAGCTCCTGACTACTCTCCTGGGCACCACGATGATTTCTATCTCCATAGGTAGATTCTATGAACAGTGTCTCTGCCTCCTCTGGTATATCCGGAGAGGACATCACCAGATCATAGTCATTACCAAGATCACCGCTGAAAACGATACTTTTTTTGGCACCCTCCTCTTCAATATGTATCTCAATGATCGCTGAATCCAGGATATGCCCGGCATTTTTGAAATTGACGAGGATATCACTACCAAGCTTTATAGGTTCGTCATATTCGGTGTAACGCACAGGAAGAGCAAAGATCGCATAGACATCCTCTCTCTCATAGAGTGGCTTGGGAATTTCCCTCTCTTTTCCTCTGCGTTGTGCTTTTCGGAAGGCTGTTTTATAGCTCTCTTCCATCAGATGTGCACTGTCCAACAAAACGATCTCCGCCAGATCCATAGTGGAGCGATGGGTGACAATCATACCTTTAAAACCTTCTTTGACCAGTTTTGGGATCCGCCCCACATGATCCAAGTGCCCATGAGTGATCAACAGATAATCCACTTCTGAAGGATCAAAACCAAAAGGTTTATGGTTTCTCTCCTCCACAAGCCCTTGGAACATACCACAATCTACCAGTATCGTGGTACCACACTGCAGCTGTATCAGGTGACACGACCCAGTCACAACCTCCGCTGCCCCATAAGAGTGAACTGTTGCCATCACTTCTCCTTTACAGATAGAATACTATGCCCTATTATATATCAAAATGGCTTTTCTCACCATCACTCTATCTTAGCCTGCACCTGTGCCATATTTTTCACACAAATTTTTGTATACCCGGGAGCATGTTGCGCTCGAATTATACAAGAGAAACGAAGCAAAATTATCCATGGTCTCAGCTACGCCAAAGCCTCTAGGCCAGAGACTCCATATCAATTTACCCTCTGCCAAGAGGAAGTGTTTCTACACAAGTCTCTGGGTTCGCCACGATGCACGCATCACCAAACCTGTGGTTGTCGGGGTAATGATATGCTAAGGCTCCACGATCACCTTGACACGATGCCTGCCTGTCCGTATCGTAAAACTGTCTGCATCAGCAGAGAGCATGGAGAGCTTCAGTGTATTGTGATCAAGAAAGGTCACTGAGACACGCTGAGGATAGTGGATATTCCCCAGCAGGTCATGTGCATCTTTGGGTTTGAAGTAAAGCACGCACTCACTGCCTGCTTTGATATGGATCGTCTGTTCCGGCTGAATGATCATGTAGAGCGGCTCCTCTATCTGTGTGGTCGAGAAATGCCAGATACGCTGCTGCACCTCATCCTTGTAACGGTACCTCAGTACTGCCTTGTAGCGGGTATTGTACGCCAGTCTCTCCTCCGGGAAAAGAGCAAACTGATGATCGGAAAACCTACCATGAGGATCATTCTCCTTATCCATAAAGTATGCAGGTACCTTCTTTTGATTTTTGTAAAGTGCAAGTGAAACATCTGAAACCTGTTCAGAGGAAGCAGGGCTGAAGAAAGCGGGGTTGAAAATCACACTCACAGGGAACCCACTCACTTCACTCTCTGGCAATGGATCCGGCGCCTCATCATAAAATACTGGTGCCACCCCTTCCTCTCCATCATAAGGATAGAGAATGAGTGCCGGATTCTCCTGCTGTTGGGACTGCAGTGCATGTTTAAATGCTTTGGCACGGATACGATGTTTGCGATCAGCGCAGACCTTATACACATAATTTCCCACACCACTGAAGCTCTCCTCCTGACAGAGATTTCTGATCTGACTGTTTCCCATCACATAGACGAAAGCACTGTTGCTTCCCCTGGCAGCGTCCTGTGTCACACCTACTCCCATCTCATCAATCTGCGGATCAAGAAAAGCAAAACGGTGGTAGATCGCAGAAAAAAGCCCTTCCACAGAATCCTTGGCACTGTGATGATGGGTAGAAAGGTTTTCACTGACCCGCAGTGACGCATAACCCACATGTGCAACACGATCCACAGGAGCCACTCCTGTAAAGTGAGGCTTCCCCACCGTCTCAAAATGGCTTTTGGCATGATTGGCAACCAGATAGTCTGCATGGCTCTGTGCTGCCCGTTCCAGCAGTGTATTGGGAGTGAGCCCATTCATGGCCATCGCCTCTCTGGTCTCACTCACATAGTCAAAGGCATGACTGCGCTCATAGGCGATATCTTCCATCACTGGCTGTAGTACCACCACACTCTCTGGTCTGCTCGACCTGCTTATCTCATCAGTCATCTGCCAGACCCATCCTGCCATGACCAGCACAATGACCACAAAACCCATTCTCATTGAGCAGTATCACCACTGACTTTGAAGTTGTCAAACGCAGTCACAGAGTCCGCCTTTGTCCATAGTCCGACATAGCCACTGGAGAAAAGTGTATCGTGGTAGTCTATCAACAGTTTGCCATTAAGATAGGCCTGTATATGATCTCCCTGTGCTACGACCCGAAGTGTACTGAAGTGCTTGAGTGGGGGTGGTGTCACGGTAGCCGATGCTATCTCATAGCGCGACCCTTCTTTGAAGTAATAGAGACGGAAATTATCCTCTAGGGCATTGGCTCTGACAATATAGTAGTTCTCTGCATTCTTTGCACGAAAGACGATACCACCACTCGCATCCATGCGCCCCGAAAGCAGCATGAAATCCACAGAGACATCCACTGCAGAAAATGTCTCTTTTTTGAACAGTATGAGAGGGAAATAGCTGCCCGTCTCTGTCTGCGTCACTTGATGGTCAGCAAATACCCAGCTGCCCGCCTCAGGATTCCAGGCAGGCTGCCTACTCTCGAAAGTATCGCTATAGCTTACCGTGTGAGGTACAGCCAGTTTCTCCGCGCCTTTTGTCTCCTCTGTGCTATTGGCACTGCAGCCAGACACCATTAGTAGTAGCAACACTGCCGCCCAATACATAGACCGTTTCATGGCTTTCCTTTAAATCATACTAGGAAAAACATTATACCATATACCATTTTCTGCATTCTCCCGAATATACTATAGCCAGCCGTCTGGATCAAAGTATGCATCCATACGGGTACTACCTATCGACTCAGCCACTGATCATACAGGCTGCGCAAACAGACCAGCTCCCACAAAAGGCACAAGTCCCCACACTGCTGTCCATTTTAGAAAAGTTCTTCTTGCTCTCTGCATTGATTCTCCTTTGGATGAATATTGGATATGGTACACCATACCCTTCCCACCTTATGTAATAATTGTGGAGAAAAGGTGGAGGGCAGTATTTTGTTACCATCTTTGCATTGACTACGGCCAGTCCTACAGATTTTTCATGCACATTTCATCTCATTCTCTCAAACTTTTGGATATTTACTTTGTGCAGTAATAATTTTTGAGATGCTTTCTCTTTTGATATTTTTAGATAATATAGAGGAGAATGGAGTAAAAGGATCAAAACATGAAATACATATGCGACCACATCACATACATGCTACTCATAGTAGGCATATTTTTCCTCACTGCTTGTGGAGGAGGAAGCCAGACAACTCCCGGCTCCACACCTACACAGAATCCCACATCATCATGTCCAACATCAAGTACCAAACTACTCTCCCATATCAACGCCGGGATAGACAGAGAAGTCAAACAGGGCACAACCATCACCATGGCAGGCACCTATGAAGGCGACTTCAATGATGTGGCATCCTACACTTGGAAAGAGCAAGACACAGTGCTGTCACGCAGCATATCCTTCTCCTATACACCACAGAGTGTGGGGGATCACACTCTGACATTGATCATTGCAGACAAAAACCATAATAACTATTCAGACAGCATCATAGTCCATGGCCTCGTAGCAGATGGGGCACAAGCAAACCATGCACACCACGCCAAGACAGCGATGCTACGCTATGCCAGGCTCAACGAGACCATCACACTCAAAGGAGGCTATACTGGAGAGCGTGATGCAAACATTACTTACGAATGGAGAGAGGGAAGTTCTATTTTATCAGATAAAGTCTCTTTCGACTACCTTGTGGAGAGCCTAGGAAAGCATGTGCTTACACTGACGATCACAGACTCTCAAGAGTACACAGACGAAGCGCCATTGACCCTCTTTACCATCGGAGGGGCTACTGGCAAAGTGGTAACCCTTGATACCAACGGCGGCACGAACAATGATGTGCAGATCAATGCTGCCTTGCAAGAAGTAGCAGATGCTGGCGGTGGGACTGTGCATCTCAATGCTGGTATCTACTCCTTTGAAAATCCTATCGTATTTGCAGGGGATAACACGATATTGGAAGGAGAGGGAATCGACAGTACCATTATAAGACTCAAAGACAAGGCCCACTGGAGTACTTTAAACCCTCATAATCACTATGAAGGTCCAGAGCCAGAGCCACTGATCAAAAATACTGCTAACGCACTCAACAATATAGCCATCATGAACATACAAATCGATGGCAACAAATACAATCAAGAGTACACCTATGATAGCAATGGAAATGGGCAGATTGACGCCGATGAGCACTATCCCGTCCCTGATGGAGAAGGCAACTATGTTGCTTTGAAGTTTAGCGCACGGAACGGATCAGCAGATGTGAGTAACCTGCTCTTCTCCCATGTCTTTATCCATAGAAACAATGGTGATGCCCTGTCGATACGAGATCCTAGCAATATTATTGTTGAAAAGTGCAAAAGTAGATTTATTGGCCACTCGACAGTGTACTTTAACAACCCTATCAATGCACTGGTGGAGAAGAATGATTTTCTCATCACGGCAAATTCCGGTGTACGCTGGTATGATGGCAACCACATCATCGTCAAGGACAATCTATTGGAGGGAGAATCCAACAAAACAGGTAATTCCAACTGCGGAATAGAGGTCACGAGCGGACTGACGCCTGATGTGTTGGATGATGTGCTGATTGAAGGAAATACGATTCGGTTTACAGGATCTGCGGGTATCGCCATAGATGCCAAGACCCCTACCACCTCCAGAGATATGATCATCCGCAACAATATCATCTATCAGTGTGGTCATATAGGTACTTGGGAGAGCAACAGAGAAACAGGTGCTATCAACATAAAAAATTTCACCAATACCCTCATAGAAAACAACACCATCGTCAACACCCTGGGTAGTGCCATACGACTGGGAGGGGATGTGGGATTCAATA
>JALWVW010000068.1 GCA_027079365.1 Campylobacteraceae bacterium
TCCCTTCCTTCATCACAGCGATCTGATCAGCGAGAAAGGTCGCCTCTCTAAAATTGTGTGTGACATGGACGATGGAGATACCGTAGCGACTGACGATCTGCCGAAGCGAGATCATGATAGAGGTACGAAAGGTAGGATCGACCGCACTGAGTGGCTCATCCAGCAGCAGTAGTTTAGGACGGGAGCAGATCGCTCTGGCGATCGCCACACGCTGCTTCTCTCCCCCACTCAGATGAGAGATACGCCGATGCAGCAGCCCCTCGATCTCCAAAAATCCCGTCACATCGGTATAGAGTGTTTCAAGCCCCTCCACCTCTCTAAACCTCGAAGCAAAACGGATATTATCCTCGACACTCATATGAGGAAAGAGCGCAAAATCCTGATAGACAAAGCCAAATCCCCTCTGCTCGGGAAACTGTCCGGATATCTCTACGCCATCAAAGTGTATCTCCCCTCGTATCTGTTGCAAACCTGCGATAGATTCGAGCAACAGGGTCTTGCCACTGCCTGTACGACCGAGGATCACAAAGTAGCTCTGCTCTGGCACCTCCAGCGAGAGCTTGCCCAGTGTAAAGTCTCCTTTGTGCAGTACGAGATCGGTAACTTGGAGCATCTACCTGCCTAGGATGGCTGCATCACCAGTAATGACTGGTGGATTGATAGCGCCCTGTCCATTGTCCTGCATGATTTTCTGCCCCTCTGCTGAGAGCACGAAATTGACAAACTTCACTGCTCCTTCTCTGTTCTTGGGCAGGCCTTTTGCTTGGTTTTCCACTACCGTGATACCATAGACCATCGCTGCACCTTTTTTGGTGATCCAGGTGCCTGGCTTTTTGCCGGTGATATCGATGGAGGCTTGCGTGTAAAAGTCTGTAAACTGCTTGTCTTTGAGACTGACTTTGGGTGGGAGCGTCAGGTATCTCAGTCCGTGCTGCACAGCGACTGACTTGTAGATATAGAGGTAGTCATAGGCACCAGCTTCCAGCAGTCCCAGTAGGTCGGTCTCTTTGGGGCGCACGATAAGCTTGGCTTTGTTCTCTTTTCCATTGGCATAATATTTGCCATATCCCATCAGTTTCTCATAAAAACCGGCCTGCTTGTAGTAGCGCTCCGCCAGCTGTGTCACCAGGATACTGCGATAGCCGCAGGGGTCAAGATTGGGGTTGGAGTGTCCGATCTTGACACCCTCTCTCAGAAAGACCTCTGTCCAGTTCTCCGCAGTGATCTCATCAGCATACTTGGATTGGTCTGTATAGGCGATCGCCATTTCATTGGTAGCAAACTGTGCATTGAAGCGGGCAAAGTCTGGGATCAATAAAGTATCGATCACCTTGTACGCCGCACTCGCCATCACATCGGCTGGCTTGCCGATATCCGTGATCTTGCGCGCACAGGCACGAGAGCCTGCTGCCTCCCTCAGCACATCATACTGAGGATACTTGGCTTCAAAGGCCTTTTCCATCTGAGCAAAGGGCACTGAAAGACTGCCTGCGTGAAGCACCACTACCTTCTCCTTGGCAAATCCTGCCGTCACCATCAATATAACCGATAAAAGAATCTTTCTCATCAGATACTCCTCCTATAGATATTTTTTTGTTTCATCCGTATGCTTCCTGTCTGTGTGACACAGAAGTCATTACCACCAATACTTTTTCATTCTCTATGACATAAAATACCCTGTAGTTCCCTATCCTGTACCGATAGACTCCTTCAAGTTCACCTTTGAGCTTCTTGATATTGGTACCAAAAAATGGATTGCTGCGCAGTTGCGGGTAGACAATGTTTTTGATTTTTTCATAGAGTTTGGTATCTAGCCTTTTTAGATTTTTCTGAAACTCTTTTGTCTCTGCTATCTCAAACTTATACAACCGTATAGTCTCCTGCTGCAGCCTCTTTTAGCCCTTGTCTCAGGCTCTTTATCATATTTTCGTCATGGAGTATCTCATGCATCTCATTATTGTCAACATACTGAGAGGAGGTCAGATACTGGATCGTCGCATACTCTATAAAGTTTGAGATATTTCTCTTGGCGCCATGTGATGCCAGTTTGATCATATTGTAAACATCATCCTCTACCCTCAGCGTCAGTGTTTTCATCCTCTTGACCTTTTAAATAGTAATTATTCAATTATATTCATTTTTATTCGAAATGTCAATAT
>JALWVW010000069.1 GCA_027079365.1 Campylobacteraceae bacterium
ATTCTACTTTATTTTGTGTAAAGGTATGATTAGATACAATCATCTTCTCTAAAAAAAGAAGAATCCCACACAAAGTGTTACTGTTACGCTGATTTTATCACTTGTGTGAAACTATAAAGGTACTATCGTGGAAAAAATACTGGATATCATCGAAGCCATTGCGCACGAAAAAAATATTTCCAAAGAAAATGCTATCGAGGCATTTAAAGATGCGGCGGTCATGACTGCCAAAAGACTGACAACAAGAGAAAGCTCCTTTGAGGTAACCATCAACAATGACACCAAAACCTATACGATACAGCGGGTTATTACTGTGGTCAAAGACGATGATGAGAGACTTGAGGAGGAGAGCGACAGCTATATGGCACTCAGCGAGGCACTTACCTATGACAATGAGATAGAAATAGGGGATCAGATCCGTAGCGAAATGGTACTGGAAGATTATGGTCGTACTGCCGCAGCCAACCTGTTTCGAGAGCTAGAGTACCATATCCAAAGACGCATCGAGCAGGATCTTTTTGAAAAATACAAATCCAAGGTCGGTACTGTCATCATCGGCACTGTCAACCGTGTAGACGATGAGGAAAATACCTATGTCGAGATCGGTGAACTCAAAGGAATCATGAGTCAGCGCAACCGTATCAAAGGAGAGAGTTTCAAGGTAGGAGACACCCTCAAGGCACTCCTTCGCTTTGTCAGTATCGATCCGCAGTACGGTATGTTTCTGGAGCTTACAAGAACCTCTCCCAAGTTTCTAGAGAAGTTGATGGAGAAAGAGGTACCTGAGATACAAGATGGAGCCGTGGACATCATCTCCTCTTCTAGAATCCCTGGAGAAAGAGCCAAGATCGCACTCAAGACAGATCAGCTCAATGTCGACCCTATTGGTGCAGCAGTAGGACAAAGAGGCGTACGGATCAATGCCGTATCTGCTGAGCTCAATGATGAGAATATCGACTGTATCGAATACTCTCCTATCCCGGAGATGTATATCACTAGAGCACTCTCCCCTGCTATTGTTAAAAGCGTCAAGATTGAGAACAGAGATACCAGTGAACAGAAAGCTACTGTCGATATTACTGCAGATCAAAAAGCCAAGGCTATTGGTAAAAGCGGCATCAATATCCGTCTGGCCTCTATGCTGACAGGCTACCAGATAGAACTCAATGAAGTAGAGGGGATCACCGATCGCTCAGCCTCCACTACCGAAATGGAAAATCAAGAGAAAAGCACAGACACCTCTGCACTAGAAAACCTCTTCTCATAAGAAATATCGTAGGGGTAGGCCTCGTGCCTACCCTCTTTCTAGATACCCAAGAAGAATGAAAGAGGAATACCATCAAGGGCAACCACGAGGGATTGCCCCTACGCTGTCACCAACGCCATAAAACTGTCTACCTCTAGCGAGGCTCCTCCTACCAATACGCCATCTACACCATCTACACCAATGATCTCCTGGATATTGCTCGGCTTGACGCTTCCACCGTACAGTAATGGCGCGCTGATATGACTTTTGAGCATTTTGTGGGTGCTGCTGATCTCTTCTACCGTAGCACTCCTGCCTGTACCTATCGCCCAGATAGGCTCATAGGCGACGATCAACTTTTCACCATGGGTATCGATCCCTTCAAACTGTGCCAAAAGATACGCGGCAACAGCCTCATCCCCTTGTTCCCTAACCTCCAAAGGCTCACCAATGCAATAGATGATCTCGAAGCTCCGAGAAAGAAAAAACTGAAATTTCTCTGCAATCACCTCTTGAGACTCTCCCAAAATCTCTCTGCGCTCACTGTGTCCGATCAATACCGTCTTGATGTTAAACTCTTCTAGCTGCATCACACCTATTTCCCCCGTATAAGCACCACTGATTGCAGGATAGGCATTTTGTGCACCGACGGTAAAGTCCCCCTTGTAAGCATCCAGTGCTGTTGCAGGAGGGAACACCAAGACTCTATCTTCCACTTTTTTCTCATTCATGCGCCCGGCAAGTGCCTGCATATAGGCCGCAGTACTGACTCGTGTATGGTTCACTTTAAAATTGGCTGCAAATATCATTTTCTACTCCTCCAACGCTTCAATTCCAGGGAGCACTTTCCCCTCGAGCAGCTTGAGACTTGCGCCGCCACCCGTACTGACAAATGTCATCTCCTCTACATCT
>JALWVW010000070.1 GCA_027079365.1 Campylobacteraceae bacterium
CTATTGTTATTGTGAATATTTAAATATCTTAATAATAAAGTTATGATTTAGTGAATATTTCTCTAAAACTCCATGGAGAAATAGTATTTCTTTCTGGTTAGAAAAATAACTCTGCTTTATTTTTAAGATTAAATTGCAGAGTAGCAAGATGAAAATAAATCTAGTTCATCAGGACACCCATTAAGGTATTATATGCGATTTTTTATCTTTATTGTAGTCATTTATGTGCTATTTTTGCTAATTTTACCATTAAAAACATACTCTTGTTAAGCTTCTGTTAATTTTTAACGGGTCTAGCCCGCATTTCTCACAACAAGAAACTACAGGCCTGATTTTTTAAATCTCGTTGTCGGTGAACAGACTTATTTTCAGGATATGCTTTCTTTTGCTTCTATCATAGAATAAGTGCTTAACAATTAACCATACAAGCACGTTAAAATTTTAATTTCCCGAATATCGCCCACAAGCCATCCTGGCTTTTCTACCTCTCACTGCAATTGACTACTATTTGCGCGGACTGAATTAACTACGGATAGGGATTTTTTGCAGATTCCCGAAGATTTTTATAAAAAGATCCTGATAGGGGTAACTTTCCGAAAAGGATAGCCAGACTTTGCGTACCGTAACGTGTACCTGTGCACCTACTTTCAATAATTTCGAGCGGATGGTTGTTGCCTGTGCTTTAGCCATATCGGTGTCTGTAAGACCCAAGCGTCGAAGTGTTTGCATCAGAACATAGGCAAAGGAGGAAAAATATAGGCGCAACTGGTTGGAAAGCATTTTATGGGTTGAAGTACGATCAGCAAACAAACCCAGCTGTTGCTCCTTGATACGGTTTTCCATCTCGCCCCGGGCACAATACATCTCTTCATACAGGGCTTGTGCCGAAATTTCGCCGCGCTTGATTGATGTCACAATAAAGCGTGGGTTTTCTCCCTTTCTAAGGTATTCTGCCTTGCCGACAACGCGCCGTTCACACGCCCAGCTATCACGGGTCTGATAACGGAAGTCCTTGAATACCCGTGCTGCCTTGCCAGTATCCTGGTGCTGTTTTTTTGCCTGCGCCATTTCTGCTTCGATTTCGGCTTTTAAACGGTCATTTTTCGCCAGTCCAAACAAGAAATCGACCCGTGGTTCTCCTTCACACCAGTGCATCAGGTTATCACGACAAAAACCACTGTCCCCACGTAAAATGATGCGGGTTTCTGGCCAGTATTGTCGTAGTTGTGCCACGATGCGCTGGATCTCTTCCAATGTGCCTGCTGCGCCATCTTGGTCTGCGGTACGTAAGCGTGCACAGAGCAGGTGCTCTCCACTGAAGATATACAGAGGTAAATAACAGTAGTGGTCATAATAGCCATGGAAAAAATGGCCTTCCTGCCTACCGTGCAATGGGTCATCGGTGGCATCAACATCAAGGATAATTTGATTGGGTGGTATCGGATGGGATTCAATAAACAGGTCAACCAGCAAATCATCCATCTTGTCGGGATGAGCCACGATTTTTTTGTAACGGCTGGCGGCATTGGCATCCGAGGAGGTGAGTTCAAGACGATTTAGTGTGCTTTTCCCGGCCAGTGCTTTACCTTTGTCTCGTTGGCGGATTCTGTCATTGCCACTGGGATCAGCTTTATCGCTCAAGAGTGCCAGGAGTGAATCATGGCGGAGTTCATCATGATCATTGAGGTCTTCATATCCCAGAGCAAGCCCAAATACACGCTGCTTGACCAGTGACTCGACGGTGTGTTCGATCAAGTCCTGTGAGCGGTAATCGGTAAAGCATTGGCTGAGGCGTTTGAGTGTATGAGTACGCTTTTCAACTTCTCGCAAGAGAAGACCTCCAGCGTCGGAGGTGATTTTTCCACCATTGAATTTTCCGATAACTTCACGCTTATTCAGTTCGTGAAACTCTAACTGATTTGGTGTACACTCTGTTTTCATAAGGTCGTTTCCTATGTTTGTATAACATGTTGATTTAATAACAGTTATGCCATAAGAAACGACCTTTTTCAATTTATTTGTGAGATATTCGGGCTAGACCACCCCCCGCCTTTTTTACATTTTTTGCAGAGACTCTGTTTCCAATCTGCTTTTCACTACCAAAACAAACTCTGCAAAACAGAAAGACAATACTAAACCCGCTATAGCTAGCAGAGA
>JALWVW010000071.1 GCA_027079365.1 Campylobacteraceae bacterium
CAGCCATAGTGTACCGTTTCTTCTCACGCCTTTATACTGACGACTTCTGACAGATACTGGATAATCAATATTGTGGACAGAAATTTGGGCTCCAAGCATGTGCATGCGTGTCAGTAGTACCTTTTTCGTCTTGCTGTCATGGATCTTCCCGGGAGACTTCTCATCCAGACCCCACCACCAGAGTGTGCCGTCCCTGCACAGACCATATGCTTCACCCCATCCCATCGTGACTTTTTGCCATATTCCGGGAATCATGTGCGGGATATCACGAGAGCGGTTCTTTGGAAGAAAATCAAAAAAGATATTTTCTTGGTTCTAATTGGTATCAAAACCTAAAGCCGATATCTGAAAGTTGCGATAATCTCAACCTCTTGGCCTATGCTTTTGGCAATAACTTCCCTCAGATACCTCTTCTCCTCACTGGTCAGGACGCCATTGGAGATCACTTCACAGCGAATCTCAGGCTTTCTTTTGTGGCGAAGCACTTCGATATGGGTCAGCTCCAGCTTCCTCTCTCCTATACTGAAATAAGTATCAGTGAGAATACGCTGGATAGTGGCATTCTCCTGCATCTGCACAAAAGTGCTATACAGCGGTATCGAAATCATCCCGACGATCACCAGCCATGTCGCCAGCCCTTTTCGTGCGATATGAATAGGAGAGTAGCCTAGCACCATAAAGGTCATGGCAGCTGCAAGCACAATACCTACGAGATTGGTCACAAAAAGTAAAAAAGAGGCACTGAACATGGACCACTCCCCCCAGCCCAATCCGATACCCGCTACCGCAATCGGTGGTACCAGAGCGACAGCGATTGCTACGCCAGCCAGTGATCCCAGTATCTTCTCATTGTTTTTCGCATAGGCAGCAGCTATACCAGAGACAATTGCCACAAACAGATCCAGTATCGTAGGAGAGAGTCTACCCGTCATCTCTGTCGTCAAGCGCTGCATCGGGAGAGCAAAGGCGATCAGTGCAGCGGTCAGCAGTACCGCTGTTACACCAATACCTATCGTCCTGACCGCATGCCGTTGCATGCTGCCATCCTGTCTGAGTACTCCCATGCTCAGGCTGACTATTGGCTGCATTAATGGTGCCAAAAGCATCGCACCGATGATCACGGAGCTGGAATTGATAAAGAGTCCGAATGTTGCGATCATCGTGGCCAGTATCAGCAGTGTCATAAAAGTACTGCTCAGCATCCCCTCCTCCCTCAGCGCGGCAAACAGTGATGCATACTGCTCTTTGGATGCATGCTCAAAGAGTGGCAAACCCTTGGAGAGATAGCTGATTTGCTCTTCGTCTTTGGGAATATGATCCAGGCGGATACTGCTTCGGTCACTCTTTACCGCACTTTGTCGCTCCCAAAATGCTTCACCCACTCCCAGAGAGAGTGCGCCCTCTTCTGTATGGAGCTGTACCGGTGTCTGCAGAGATTCACTGTCATCAATGAGCACTTCCAATGGCTCCTCACAGACCACTTCCATCTCACTGCTCTTGATAAAACCCAGTGAAGTCGGGAGCTTCTGCTTCTCCTTGCCGCCAAACAGCATCATAAGGGGTTGAAAAAGATAGAACTGCAGCAATGAAGTCGGTGCCAGTACTGCCAGGATATGCTTCCCGTCACCACTTCCCAAGTTGGGCTTGAGTGCTGACGCGATCCAGCTACGATTGTCATAATCCAACCCTATCAGTCCCACCGCTGAGAATTGTTTCTCATCCCCTTTGTCTGTGGTAACAGAGAATTGATAGTGCCTGAGTGGCGCCTTCTTCCTCCAGCTCTGCCAGAAGTGCTTGAGCTTGACCCAGAAAGGATCAGCCATATAGTCATATTCAAACTCTTTGAGGATCGTCGTATTGCCAATACGCACATCATTGAGGATCAGCACGCCATTACAGCTAAAAAGATCAATCTTTTTAGCTGCTGCTTTCAGAGCAAAGAGATAGGCCTCTTCTCTCTTTTTGGGTAGATCCAATATGCGGATGAGCTTGGACTGTTCTGGCAGCGGGACGATACCCATACTGACCTCATGCACCTTGGCAAAATCGATCAATTGTTTGATCTCCTGAAGCGTACCTGTGGTAACAATATGTGAAGCGGCAGAGAGATCCAGTCTCTCCAACTCATCATAGGTTTCATAAGGA
>JALWVW010000072.1 GCA_027079365.1 Campylobacteraceae bacterium
GGTCTGACCAAGCCCCAAGAGGCACAGGTAAATCAGCAGGGAATGGGATTGGGAGAGACGATACTGGCAAGTGCAGCAGGTTATATGCTGGGTGCCTGGATCGGTAGCAAACTTTTCGGAAACCCCGCCTACCAAAACAATCGAAAAGCAGGCTATAAATCTCCTTCTACCTATACGCGAAGCAAGAGTAGCTTCAAGAAAAGTGCCGCCAAACGCACTGCTTCCAAAAAAGGTGGTTTCTTCGGAAGCAAGAAGCGTAGTGGTGGATTCTTCGGTGGCAGTCGTAGAAGCGGCGGCTTCTTCGGTGGTTGATGATGGTATCGCTTATTGAGACCAAGCCGCTGACAACAGAGTACCTGGAGCAGATAGGGTTTGTGTGGCACACAGATAGCGATGAGAGTAGCTATCTCTCGCATCAGCTGGTGCAGGTCAGTGAGGCGGAGGCGGAGGCCTACTATGAGGCGGGCAATACTCTCTATGACATGTTTGTTACTGCGGGTGACTATGTGGTAGAGCATAATCTCTTTCATGAGATTGGTATTCCCTTTAATCTGATTGAGCAGGTCAAGGAATCCTGGGAAAATGATGTGCACTGGCACCTCTATGGGAGATTTGACCTGGCAGGTGGTATCGATGGTAAGCCTATCAAGCTACTGGAGTTCAATGCCGATACCCCTACGGCGCTCTTCGAGACAGCGATCGTCCAGTGGGCTATTCTCAAGCAAAACGGTATGGATGAATCAAGACAGTTCAATATCGTCTACGATAAACTACTGGAAAACTTTCAACGACTTGTGACACTGGAGGAGAGTGTAGAGGCATTTGAAGCGCGTTATGAGGGGTGGAAATTCCTCTTCAGTGCGGTCAAAGGGAGTGCAGAAGAAGAGAATACTGTCAGGCTGCTACAGCATATTGCTACTGAGGCAGGCTATGAAACAGCCTTTGCTTTTGTGGATGAAGTAGAATTTGACAGCAATGAAGGGATATTTTACCAAGATGAGCCTTACGAACTTTGGTTTAAGCTCTTGCCCTGGGAAGATATTGCTATCGAAGCATCAGAGCTTGGGGCACTTTTGGGAGATATCATTGCCAAGAAAAAGGCGATTGTTTTCAATCCTGCCTATACGCTGATGTTTCAGTCCAAGGGCATGATGAAGATTCTCTGGGATCTCTACCCTGACCACCCACTACTGCTGGAGACCTCTTTTGAACCGCTGAAGGGCAGGAAACAGGTCAAAAAACCGATCTTTGGTAGAGAAGGGGGTAGTGTTGCTATCTTGGATGCAGAGGGTAGGATAATGCAGTCTGAGGAGGGTGAATATGAGGGGTTCGCGTCTATCTATCAAGCCTACGAGTCACTTCCTTCTGATGTAGAGGGAAGCCGCTATCAGGCAGGCGTGTTTTACGCCTATGAATCCTGTGGACTTGGCTTCAGAAGAGGTGGAGAGATCATGAATAATATGTCAAAATTTGTAGGACATATCGTGGGGGATACTTCTAATTAAAAGCCATGAAACGGTTATTTAAGCATTTTTTATGTGAAAAATATATATGATATGGGATGATAGGTTTTTCCTATGATATACTCATGGTGATATCTTAGCCGAAGGTGGAAAATAGTGTGAACAGGTCTTTTGGCTCCAGAATTCTAATACTGTTTCTGCTTCCTTTGCTGGCATTGGGATACTCTTCATACTATTTTGTCTCTGACCAATTTCACTCTTTAGGCAAGCCGTCACTTTATATGACACTTTTATTGTGGATGCTTTCAGTTCTCTCTTTTCTTTTGCTGTTTTACAAATTGAAAAAACTCGTAAAAAATGAAAGAGGACTTACAGAAGAACTACGGATAGCCTCCTGCTATTTCGATGCACATGAGGCCATGGCTGTCACAGATGTAAACAGTACGATTTTGCGTATAAATAAGGCATTTGTCAAGACAACAGGATATAGCGAACAGGAGGCGATTGGTAAAAAAATCAGCATACTCAGGTCCTCCAGGCATTCAAGAAAATTTTATACGCAAATGTGGGAAAAGATCCAAGAATTTGGCTACTGGAAGGGTGAGATATACAACAAGCGGAAAAATGGAGAGGTTTATCCTGAAAGGCTTTCTATCTCAGCTATCA
>JALWVW010000073.1 GCA_027079365.1 Campylobacteraceae bacterium
CATCGCAGCGGTCAAAGCACCAGGTTTCGGAGACCGTAAAAAAGAGATGCTCAAAGACATCGCTATTCTGACTGGTGGTACACTGATCACTGATGAGCTAGGACTCTCACTGGAGAAAGCTACCCTCGATCAGCTGGGTCAGGCAGCCAGAGTGGTCGTAGACAAAGATAACACCACTATCGTAGATGGCAAAGGAGACGCAGCAGCAGTCGAAGCCAGAGTGATAGAGATTAGAATGCAGGCAGAAGCCACTACCAGCGAATATGACAGAGAGAAACTCCAGGAGCGACTCGCCAAGCTCTCAGGAGGCGTTGCCGTCATTAAGGTAGGCGCAGCCACAGAGACTGAGATGAAGGAGAAGAAAGACCGTGTAGATGATGCGCTCTCGGCCACCAAAGCAGCAGTAGACGAGGGTATCATTATCGGTGGGGGCGCGGCCCTGGTCAAAGCCGGAAATCATGTCGATCTTTCACTCGAAGGCGATGAGGCAGTAGGCTACGAGATCATCCTCAGAGCCATCAAGGCACCTATCAAGCAGATCGCTTCCAATGCAGGCTTCGATGCAGGTGTAGTAGCAGACAAAGTAGCCAGCTCAGACGACAAGACCTTTGGTTTCAATGCTGCCAATGGTGAATATGTCAATATGCTCGAAGCAGGCATCATCGACCCACTGAAAGTCGCCAGAGTAGCACTTCAGAATGCCACTTCTGTCTCTAGTCTTCTTCTAACTACAGAGGCTACAATCTCTGACATCAAGGAAGACAAGGTAGCTGCAGCACCAATGCCTGATATGGGTGGTATGGGAGGTATGGGAGGTATGATGTAAATCAGAGATTTGCATCATCTTGCTACTCCAATCAAGGGCGAACACATGGGTTCGCCCCCTACAACACTCTCTTCTCTAATGCTTTTACCTTTACTTTTATCCTATCGTTTACCAGATCAAACACCTCGTCTATCTCTATCTTTTCCAGAGCTATTTTTTTACCCTCTTTATTGATCTGTGCCCATGCTTCTTTGTTTTGCTGATGTGGATTGACAAGTTCATAGCGAGTAAGGGTACTTTCCAGCTCTTTTGATGCATTTCTCAGTACAAAACCCATCATGTCCTCAAGCTTGATAGAGAGTGGCAGAGTCATTGCACCAAACTGAGAAAGTCTATACTGTATCGTCTGTCCAAAATCAGAAGCCATCCCCTCAAACTGTCTGTGCAATGCATCCAATCGATTGTCTAATGAAAAGCGGGAAAGCTCCGCATAAAGGCTCTCTGACTGCTGGGATTTATGAGCGAGGAGCTGCATGACCCTACGCTGATACTGCGTCATTCTCTCATCCAGCATATAAAGCATCTCATTGCCATCAGGGAGTATCATCTCCATCGCTGCTGAGGGGGTAGGCGCCCGCAGATCTGCCACAAAATCGGAGATCATCGTATCGATTTCATGCCCTACTGCACTCACTACTGGAGTGCTTGTCTCATGAATGGCATCGGCTACGATCTCCTCGTTAAATGCCCAGAGATCCTCACTGCTTCCCCCTCCCCTGCCTATCACCACAATATCTACGCCTAAGCCATCTGCATAGGCAATAGCGCTAGCAATCTCTCCAGCTGCCCTCCCCCCTTGTACCAAAACATCGATCACAGTGATGTCCACAGCCGCCCAGCGCTTTTGGGCAACCTTGAGCATATCTTGGAGTGCGGCACTGTTGGCTGCA
This sequence comes from Campylobacteraceae bacterium, assembly GCA_027079365.1. Classification (GTDB taxonomy): domain Bacteria; phylum Campylobacterota; class Campylobacteria; order Campylobacterales; family Sulfurovaceae; genus JAAXPZ01. Next base: position 1,717 of record JALWVW010000073.1, read on the forward strand.
GTGACGATAGCTATCCTAGAAGGGTATTTAGGAAGTGGCTTTTTGGTATGCACATCAAAGTAGCCTTTGGTTTTAAGTTTGGCTTTGAGCTGCTCAAACGCTACTGCCAAAGCACCCTTACCATAGGGTTCCACATGTGTAGCGATGAACTGGTACTCTCCTCTGGGGGTATAGACTCCTACAGAGCCCTCAATGACGATATGCTCTCCCTTGAGGAGCTCAAACTTGAGTTTAGAGACAGAGGATTTCCACATTACACACTTGAGCGTACTTTTGTCATCTTTAACAGAAAAGTAGAGATGCCCACTAGAGGCATAGGTCACCTGTGCGATCTCTCCCTCGACCATGATATGCATAAAGGTAGCTTCTAGGAGGGATTTTATTTTGGTATTAAG
>JALWVW010000074.1 GCA_027079365.1 Campylobacteraceae bacterium
GCGATGACTTTGATATTTTGATCCTCTTTGATCCTCTCCAGGTAATTGACTGTCTCGTCAGAGAGTAGACTTTTCTCTATGACGATAATGTCATAATCTTCCATATAAGGTCTCGTCTGTTTGAAATCTGCACCCGGAACGACCTTGATGCGGTGTCTAAAGTAGGAGAACATCTTTTTGATCGTAAGTGCAGAGGTATAACTGTTGTCTATGATCAGTACATCTCTCTCAATCATGCTTGCAGAGGAGAGCCGATATTTTCGTTTCTCCTTACTATCTGAGACAGTAAAAGGTATGGTGAGTATAAAGGTGTTGCCCCTGCCTTCCGTACTCTGTGCCACAAGATCACCATGCATCAGGTCTACAAGCTCTTTGGCAACAAAAAGTGCCAGTCCTTCATACCCTTTTTTGGTATCATGATATTTGGGAAGGAAGAGCGTCCTCAATGTGGACTCATCTGTGCCGTTTCCGGTATCAGTGATCTTGAACTGTAGCTCTTTTTCACTGGCAAAGGATTGGTAGACGGAGACCTCCAGTTTTACCTCTCCTTGCTGCGTGCTCTGTAGGGAGTATCTAAGTAGCGCAGTAAGTATCTCACCTACATAGAGTGCATCCCCAATCAGGTTTTTGGGTACATTATAGTCCATGTCAAAGATAAGTTCTGTCTGGATGCCTGAAAAGTCATGATGCAGGGTGCCCAGCGTATCCTTAAGCATATTGTTGATATTGAATGTCTCTTTTTTGATCTTGATCTTTTTGGAACGCAAACGCAGGTACTCGATCAATGACTCCGTTGTGTCGATCAGCTTGGATTCGGATGCAGCAATCTTGCTGAAATGCTCTTCAAGGGGTGTCTGCTTGACCACGCTAATAACTTGTTCTCGCTCTTTGCGTGTCTCCTGCGCAAGATCATGTATATCTTCACCCATATCAGAGAGAAAGGTGTTTTGATACTCTTCAAATGCCTTCTTGTCTTTGAGCATCTCTGTATGCAGTTTTTTGACTTTGCTCATCTGCATGGAACTGACAAAAAGAATAACGATGCCAACCGTGGCAAGTGCAAAGAGGGCTATCCACACCATCACTGTGTCGGAAAGTAATTCACGGGAAGCCGTATTGGCATAGAGGGAGAAAGTCAGCAGGCTTAGGCTGAAAAATATTTTGAACACAACGATCCTTTGTTTTGCTTCCTCCCCGTTTCTGTAAATAAAATCATAGCATAGTTTTGTAAAATATTGCTACCCCTCGAAACGCTTATCCCGTATCTCCATCTGGTGGTTCCACTCATTGACCTTGATATCAAACAGGTCTGTCTCTTTGATCAGGTTGCTTAGCTTTTTGTATCCGAAACTGATAGGAGAGAAGGAGGAGTTATTACTGATATAGATGCCGACATCTGAGAGGCTGGCCCAGCCATCTTCGTCCATGGTCTGCCCCACCGCATTTCTGAGCAGGTTGACCAGCCAGGTATCCTGCCTGAGCTCCTTTTGGCCTTTCTTTTTGCTTACGCGGCTCTTTGGCGCGCTTTTGTCGTCATAGTTTTCCATCAGCGGCTCAGTAAAGATAAACTCCGAGCAGGCCGCCATAAAAGGCTTGGGTGTCTTCTTCTCTCCAAAACCGAAGACCTTGATCCCCTCTGCTGCGACACGCATGGCTACAGGGGTAAAGTCACTGTCACTGGTCGCAAAGGCAAAGGCATCTATCTTCTTGGTGTGCAGTAGATCGATGGTGTCGATAGTCATGAGGATGTCTGTAGCATTCTTGCTTTTGGTGTAGTCAAACTGCTGCACCGGACGGATCGCGTACTCCAGAAGCTTGGGCTGCCAGTTTTTGAGGTTCTCTTTGCTCCAGTTTCCATAGGCCTGTCTAATATTGACAGTACCGTACTTGCTTAGTTCGTTGATAATACCTTCAATGGCATGATAGCTGATATTGTCGCTGTCGATAAAAAGGGCGATGTGTGCTTGTTTTTCTAACATAGGTTTTCTCTTTTTTCTAAATTATAGCCAAATTAGTTGCTTTTGCGGGGGTGTTTTACTCTTTTTTTAATAAATTTGAATACAATAAAGGCATATCATTCAAAGGAGAGAGGAAAATGACAGCGGTATTGTATGTATTGATAGCGGTATTGGTTTTTTTTATAGTGGGGTATTTCCTAGCGAGAATCGGATGCACTTCAGGAGAGAGATATGTGTCTGAAACCCCTGTAGATCCAGTGACAGAGGATAGCGGCAGCTGTGAAGATCCTGAGATCCTTGCTAATCAGAAAAAACGCAGAGAGGCAGCAGAGGCAGAAGCGCAGCGTATCCGGGCTGAAGCAGCCAAAGAGGAGACTGCAAAAAAAGAGGCTGATGCAAAAATCCGCGCAGAGGAGGAAGCAGCCAAGCGCGAAGCCGAAGAGAAGCGTGCAGCAGAAAAAGCAGCAGCAGAGAAAGCAGCCGCTGCCAAAGAGGATGAAGAGGTGCAGGCAGAAGCGGGAGAAAAAGCCGAAGCAGTAGAAGCAGCAGCGCAAAAAGAGACCAAAGCAAAAGATAGTGCCAGTCTTGATGGAGAGTCCCATAAGTCCAGCAGTTTATCTGAGCCGGAGACTGCGGAAGTGTCGGTACCAGAGGGATTGTTGGATGCACCCAGAGACGGGGGGAAAGACAATCTCACCCGCATCAAAGGGATCGGAATCAAGATTGACGAGGCGCTCAACAGTATCGGTATCTGGCATTTTGACCAGATCGCAGTCTGGACAGAGGAAAATATGGCCTGGGCAGACAAAGAACTGGCATTTCCGGGTCGTGCGAAGAGAGATGACTGGGTAGGGCAGGCAAAGCTGCTGGCAGAAGGCAAAGAGACGGAATTTTCCAAGCGGGTAGATAAAGGCGAGGTTGCCAGCAGTAAAAAGGTGTAGCCATGAAAACATTAGGTATGCTCGGCGGTATGAGTTGGGAAAGCACACAGACTTACTATCAGCTTATCAACAGAGGGGTCAACAGAGAGCTTGGTGGGCTGCACTCTGCAAAAATCATACTCAATAGTGTGGATTTTGAGGTGATAGAAAAACTCCAGCATAGAGGGGATTGGGAGAGAATGGGCATCCTCCTTTCTGATGCTGCCTATAGCGTAGAAAAAGCTGGGGCAGAAGGACTCGTTATCTGCACCAACACCATGCACCGGCTTGTGCCGGAGATCAGTCAAAATATCACCATTCCGATCCTCCATATCGCAGATGCTACAGCACAGAGGCTTGTTGCTGACGGCATGGAGCGTGTGGGGTTGCTGGGTACAGCATTTACCATGGAGCAGGAGTTTTACAAAGGTAGACTAACTGATAAATTTGGGCTGGAGGTCTTGATACCCAATGAAGTACAATGCCAGAAAATACATAGTGTGATCTATGATGAGCTCTGTCTAGGTATCACCAAGGAGACCTCCAGAGACTACTACAGTGAAGTGATTCGCAGGTTCGCAGAGCAGGGCGCTCAAGCGGTGATACTGGGATGCACGGAGATAGGACTGCTTATCTCACAGGCAGAGAGTGTACTGCCTGTCTATGATACGACACGTATCCATACCGAGGCTGCAGTGGATTGGATGCTAAAGGACGATAGTAATAATATGATATAATTAATCTATCAAGATACCAAAGGAATAGATTATGAGTAATAAAGATATCAAGCGTTTTCAGGAGATTAGGCAGCATATTGACAAGCTGGAATTGAGTGAAGAAGAGAAGAGCAACTCCTATAAACATATCGAAGAGTGGTATGCTGAGGACAAATCCTTTGGTACGATCTATCAGGAGTTGGCGGCGATCTCCCCCAAGATTGAGGCACTGTTTCAGGAGATGGGACTGATATAGAAGACCTTGAAATATATTTACAAATATTAATTACTTATTAAAAAATATTATCTAGAAAAGTGTCTCCTGCTGCGACTCCTGCAGTCGGATACTCTCCCAGAAAAAATCAATATGCTTCTCGAAAAGAGTCACCGCAGATGAAGTGGACTTTCCGTCTATTTTCAACAGTATAACCTGACTCTGGTAAAAGAATAGGGGGGAAAGAAATTCATTGGCGAGTACCAGAGGGTCAGCAGAACGAATCTGCTCGTTCTGCATCATCATAAAAAAGACGGCAGAGAGCTTTTTGACATTCTGCTGATAGAAATGTTCCAGATAAAGTGCCCGTATTCTGCTGTTTTTGTACATCTCCTGCATCAAAAGCTTGAAAAGTGCCTCATTTTTGCCGTCAAAGCTCAAAAGCTTGAAGGTCATAGCAATGTTCGCCAAAAGCGCTTTTCCACGCTTAGAGAGCTCCTGAGGGTCTTTATCTTCAAATATTCTCACAATAGCAGACTCCATCAACTCACCTACCAGAGATTCCAGTATCTCATCCTTATTTTTAAAGTGATTATAAAGCCCCCCGACCTGTATATTCACTGCCTTGGCAATATCCCGCACGGAAGTTTCCTTAAAACCCTGTTTGGCAAAGAGGGTAAGGGATCTATCCTGAATCTTCTCTTTCGTACTCTTTTTTTTCATCTTTGCATCTCCTTGGAAGCCCAGCAGTAGGGAAATATAGCGTATTATAGTGAACATTTGTTCATTTGTCAAGATAGAGCAATGGTAAAATATGAACAACTGTTCATAAAATAGAATCCTCCCCATTCCTTAAATGAACAAACGCTCATATAGAAGTACCCAAGAAACCATTATATGGAATCTACATAGATATTATATATTATAGAGGGATAAAGAAAGCCAGAAAATATTAATAAATATATTATTATTTAATACTAATTAATATATTTTGTAGAGTTTTTTGTGATTTGGTGCCGAGAGGATTGAGCAGAGAGAGAGATCAGAATACAGAAGGCTTGAGAGAGTGAGATGAAATGTGCGTAAAAAATCTGTAGGACCAGTCGTAGTCTGTGCCAGTGAGATGATTATAAGCATTATCGTATCTAGAGGAAAGTGTATGTATCGTTTGGATTACAAGGTACCAATAACATAGAGGAGGTAGTTGACAGAAAGGAATAGTAATATTAGAGATAGTGTATATTATGTTAACCAGTAGATACCGCCTATTGCATTACAGCGCCTTTCCGCTGTCATTTTTGATTTCATGCGATATGTGAAATGTGTTGCCCAACTTGTGTGTTGTCTATAAAAAAGATCACAAAAGAAGGTACTTTAATCCTGACGCAGAATTTTCAGTATATCTTTTCGCTGCCTGGATCTTTGTGCCAAGGGGGATTTTTTGCTCATCGCTAGATGGATCACTTTTGGTGATGCAGCAGATGCTTTGTTACGGACAAAGACAGCAGGCGTACTTCGCGTGAAATGGTCAATCGTCTCAAACTGCCACGCGTCTGCCTTGAGTATCTGTATCAATTCCCTAAGCTGCTGAAGTCCGCTTTGGGTTCTAAACATTGCATCATGCGCCAAAAGTACCATTTTTCCTTGGATTACAAGATGTTGACTTCTGTACAGTGCATTGATTCTACTTATCATGTGGTCTGCACTATAAGAAGGTTTTCCTGTGCTGTGGTCAAACTGCCACTCAATATCCCACCCGTAAATATGATAGCCCCTACCAGCAAGTGCCGTATATTTTGGGCTCTCTATGACTCTACGGGCTTTACTTAGACTGTAGTCATTTCTTTGAGTCTGAGGGAGTCTCCAGACATTCCTTCCTGCCAGTCTTAGGTATTTTGCGCCACCTATGATGCGCTGCGCCCTATCCACATCTTTGATCACTGTAGCAGCATGACTGTAAAATTTTTCATATTTTCCGTTGGCATGTGAATAGGTATGGTTCGCTATCAGGAGATTGGGCATGGAAAGCGCCTGACCGTACAGTGCTCTATGCCTTTCGACTTTTCTTCCTATGAAAAACATTGTACCTTCTACATTTTCCTCCTTGAGTATACGCAGGACATTGGCTGTGCCTTTTCCCGGGCCATCATCAAAGGTAAGGTAGAGTGTCTTTCTGCGATATATATTGGTGCGGAGGTGTTGTTTTCCATTCTGCTTGATTAGCTTTCTTCCGGATACTTTCCTTGAATGATGCTTCTCTCTCCCGTTTAGAATGTCCAATGGATTGATACTGACGCTACGCTCTGTTTCTGTGATTGTATAGCTTCCAGTTGCACATAGTGGCATGAGTGCCACAGTGCAAGTGAACAGTATCGTGCTTATTTTTATCCTATTTTTCATTGTCCCCACCATACTATTGTCTTTAAGTTTTAGAATTATACCTAAAAAAATACATATTTTTTAATAGTAATTTTTGTATTAACACAAATACCATAATATGGTATTTAGAATATATTAATAGTTATAAATATGGAAAATATCTTCTCTATTCTTAAAGTATATTTTTTAATATTATTATTCTATTTTATTTCTTGTTAGCCTAAAAAATGCTTCCTTACACTATAATAGCACCTATGGCAAAGAAAAAAAGAAAACATTTTATCAAGCTGAACAATAAGGTGCGTGAACTCTTTGGCAATCTCCCTTTTGATGAAGGCATTACCACACTTTCCGATGATGAGCTTTTGGAATTGGTACTGCTTTTGGATCTCGAGGTCACTGCACTTGACAGAGAAGAAAATATCCGTGCATTGCGCCGTGTCTGGAGTGAAGGTGACTATCACTACAGAAGGGCGATCATTCAGCACCTTACTGGCAAAAAGCCACTTGCACCCCCCTCCTCTACAGCACCACGGGCAATACAGTCCATCGATAAGGTTGATAAGATATTGACCCTGCTGGCACACTTTGAGCACAGTAGAGAGGAGGAGCAGGCTATTCTGGAGAGCTTTATGGAGCTACGGCCTGTCAAAATCACATCCGAAAAGATAGAGAACAAACTGACCTATATTAGACTCCAGAAACGCATTGTACAAATAGAGGAGGCTCTGGAGATCACACTGAATACCCACGGTGAAATAGAGTTTTACCATGGGTATCAGTTTGATTTTACACATGAGAGCTTCACCAAGATGCTCTTGACTCGTTCTGCTGTGCTTGATATCCCCATGTTGCTAAAAAAAGATAATGAGACGATCATCCAGGAGCTGCAGACACACAAAGAGACACTGATCGCAGAGAAAAGCGATGAGATCCGCTCCTTTGTCCATTCCCTTGCTCATAATCGCTACATGAGCGAAGAGATTGCTTGTACACAACTTAGAAGGTTGCCGGTAGAGTGTGACCTCACTCACGCCCCCGTCGAGACAGCACTGTTGGAGCAGCATATCAAGGAGATCAGTCCAT
>JALWVW010000075.1 GCA_027079365.1 Campylobacteraceae bacterium
GACTTTTTGGCGCACCCAATATCCTCTTTTTTGATAGTAAAGGAAAAGTACTGCCAGAAAAATTCCTTACAGGATTTATCCCACCTGAGCAGTTTGCAAATCAACTTAAGACGATTCAATAATATAGGGGGTATAGGTTGGGGGTGAGTACCTTGGCCTACGGTTTTACCACCAACCAGTGCATGATGATTGAAGCCGCGATCGAGACATTGAAACTCTTGATTTTTGGAGCCATTTCGATCTGCAGTGTTTGGTCACACAGCGCCAAAATCTCTTTTGACACTCCTCTCTCTTCATTGCCCATGACGATAACCCATTTGTCAGGCACAGTGTCAAGGGTTGACAGCACCACGGCTCCCTCCTCTGCCTCAGCTGCGTAGATCGTATATCCCAGTGCCTTAAGCCTAGCGATACTCTGCTCCAAATGATCAAAACGATGGATCTGCAATCGACTCACATATCCCATTGACACCCGTATCGCCCTTCTGCCATAGGGGTGCGGTGCAGCCACTGGCAACATCATGGAATCCACGCCCAAGGCTGCGGCACTACGGGCTATCGCTCCGACATTCTCCATATTGCTCAAGGCATCCAGCATGATGATACGATCCCCCATCTGCTCTAACGGTACATTCTCGGGTCGCTTGCCATGCATCATAACATTGTGGTGCATACTGTGCCCTACGATGGTCTCCAATAGCGCCTTCTCCCCCACATAACATTTGGGAACTTTGCTACGCCCGATGAGCGCTCTGTTCTCTTCATAGTATGAATGTGTTGCCAAAATACTGTTCACACCTATGTCATTCTCCAGCAACATGTTGACAACCTTGGGACTGTCTGCGATAAAACTATTGTCCACATCAAAAGCATTGCCACGCATCTTGCGGTAGATCTGGAGTTCGGGAAGTTCTAGGTTTTCTATCTCTATAAGGTTCATGAGGTACCTATTTTTAAAGGATTATAACAACTTATGATAAAATACAGCCGATACACCCTTAGTGCCACGATACTTCAAGTTTAAAACAATATTATTGTTTTGGAAGTGGTGAGTTTACTCCCACCTTAAATTTAGAGTGGGAGCAAACTCACCACTTCCCAGAGAACTAATCACCCTTAAACTTGAAATATCCTGCCTTAATGCGTGTTACACACCCTATGGAGAAGATAGATGTACGGATATTACCGAGTCGCAGCTGCCGTCAACCACACCACGGTAGCCAACCCTGCCAAAAATGCAACAGAGGTTCTCTTACTCATCAGAGAAGCAGAGAAAAAAGAGGTCAGTGTGGTTGTCTTCCCAGAACTCACATTGACGGGCTACACCACACACGATCTGTTTGCCAATCAAACCCTGCTTGAGGCTCAAGACAATGCACTTCAGAGGATACTCAAACAGACCCAAGGTATCTCCACCATCGCAGTAATCGGGTATGCACTACTAGAAGCAGACAGACTTTACAACTGTGCCGTAGTGATCCAAAATGGAAAGATGCTGGGGCTCATTCCCAAATCCTACCTCCCCAACACCAAAGAGTTCTATGAGAAACGCCACTTTGTCACAGGGCGGGATATCGTCAGAAGCACAACAACCATACTGGGTCGTGAAGTACCCTTTGGTGTCGATCTGCTCTTTACAGACAAGGCAGATATGGCCTTTGGGGTCGAGCTATGTGAAGACCTCTGGGCGGTCACTCCTCCAAGCAACCACATGGCAAGCAATGGTGCAAACCTCCTGCTCAACCTCTCTGCCAGCAACGAACTCATAGGCAAGCACGCCTATCGTGAAGAGCTCGTACGCACCCAGAGTGCCCGCTGTATGGCTGCCTATGTCTATAGCTCTGCAGGTGTAGGCGAATCCTCTACCGATACCGTCTTTGGTGGGCATGCCCTCATCGCAGAGTATGGCAGTACCGTAGCAGAAAATGAACGCTTCAGCCAGAAAAGCCATCTCATTACTGCAGATATCGATCTGGAGAAGCTGAGATTTCTCAGGCTCTCTGAGTCCAGCTACAGTGACGGCAGACGCAAAAAAACACGCACGATCACTGTAGACAAACTGCCGGAGATCAACACACTG
>JALWVW010000076.1 GCA_027079365.1 Campylobacteraceae bacterium
TTGGCACTAAATCCGATCACGATACCTCCCACACCCAGTGAGGTGATCAGTCCTGTAACATCAACACCCATTTTGGAGAGAAAGACCAATATAATAATGATCGTTAGAATAATCTTGACGATATTGAGAATGAGGTTGAAAAGCTCTCGGCGTACTGATTGCTGCTTTTCGATCCGCAGAGAGAGTGAAAAGTAAAGCAGGAACTTGACGATCTCATAGGTCCACCATGCGATCAATATCGCGTATGCTGCAAAGAAGAACAGATTCATCGTTTCACTCGCATCAAACAGATCCAGTGCCTTTTCCAACAAGAGCATACTGATGATCAGGCGAAAAGGGTGAAGTATCTTCTCAAGCCTGTAGAACATCAGACGATACAGTAGCTCTTTGCGTTTTCTGTAGAGTCGCATCTTGATCCATTTGCGTACTGGACCTCGGAACAAGTAGCGCAGTGCAACGATAAGCAGTATCAGGAAAACAAACATCAGTATATGCCCCGGTGTCGTATACAGATAGGCAGCCATTCTCGTAATCTCTTCAGGCATACGCTGATTTATAAGGTTGAGTAAATGTTCCATAAAGCAATTATACCCCACAAAGATACATCTAGCATTTAAAGTTGCAGAAAAGTGACATTTTAAATCTATTTTAATAGGAAACATCGTATCATTTTTTGTTATCCAAAATGATGTGTTCATGCTTCTCATGATCACATCATCGGGATAAGAAAAAAATAACCATACTCAAGGAGAGTAACATGACTAAACTCACAAAATCAGTAGTAGCAGCTTCTGTGCTATTTACAGGCTCGGCATTCGCAACACAATTCATCACGATCGGTACTGGCGGTGTCACAGGAACCTATTATCCAACTGGTGGTGCAATCTGTCGTATGATGAACAAGAACAAAAAAGAGACAGGTATACGCTGCTCTGTAGAGTCCACAGGGGGTTCAGTCTACAATGTCAACACTATCAATGCTGACGAGCTGGACTTTGGTATCGCACAGAGTGATACTGCCTATCAAGCATTCCATGGAGAAGGTAAATTTAAAGGCAAGGCGATCAAGGGTCTCAGATCTGTCATCGCTATCTATCCTGAACTATTGGCCTTTGTTGTCAATAAAAAATCAGGTATTAAAAAGCTCACTGATATTAAAGGTAAAAAAGTCAATATTGATGTTGCCGGATCAGGCACCAGAATGACCACTGAAATTGTACTAAAAGCCTTTGGCATCAAGCTTTCTGATCTTGCACTCGCCAATGAGCTGAAGTCTTCCGAGGGACCAACCATGCTCAAAGACAACAAAATCGATGGTTATTTCGGTGTATTTGGTCACCCGACTGCCAATATCAAAGATGCTGCTAACTCTGTAGATATTAATCTTGTGCCTATTGACGGTAAGCCTATTGATGATTTGGTAGCCAAGTTTCCTTATTATGCCAAAGGTGTCATCTCTGGTACATTCTACAAAGGCGTAGAGAAAGATACACCAAGTATCGGTGTTAAAGCAGTACTTTGTACCAAAGACAGCATTAGCGAGAAAGTAGTCTATACACTGGCAAAAACAATTCTTGACAACTTTGATGCATTCAAGAAACTTCACCCAGCCTATAAAACTATTACGAAAAAATCCCTGCTTGACGGTCTTGCAGTACCCCAGCACCCAGGTGCAGTCAAAGCATTTAAAGAAGCAGGTCTTCTCTAAGGATAACCAAACTATCACAAAGGCCTACTCATGAAAGAAAACACTACAACGCAGGACACTGAGACAATCAGTCCTGAAGAAGAAGAGAAGCTGATAGAACAATTCGAGGGTCAACGCACCCTCGAAGAAGGCACCTGGCAACACAGATTGGTTATTGTGATCGCATTCCTCTGGTCTGCTTTCCAGATCTATGTTGTCATCCACCCTATCAACAGTGTATTTGTCAGATCCATTCATCTCTCTTTCGCTTTGGCACTGGCATTTGCCATGTATCCTATGTTTAAATCTCCCAAAACCATGACCACCATACCTTGGTACAATTTCCTTATTGCTCCGGCTGCTATCGTTACGGCACTGTATATCGTCTATGCCTATGATGATCTAAATGCACGCAGTGGTGCTTGGGAACATATTGATGTGATCATGGGTGTTGCAGGGATATTTTTCCTCCTCAAAGCAGCGAGAAGATCCCTTGGTTTGGCACTACCTGTCATTGCCATGGTCTTCCTGCTCTATGACTACCTTGGTCCCTATATGCCGGATCTCATTGCCCACAAGGGCGCAAGTCTCAACAAGATCATTGGGCAGATGTTCTTGACCACTGAGGGTATCTTCGGTGTGCCTCTGGGCGTTAGTGCGAGCTTTGTCTTTCTCTTTGTCCTCTTTGGGGCACTGCTTGATCGGGCAGGTGCAGGTGAATACTTCATCAGCATGGCCTATAACCTCCTGGGAAGATACGATGGTGGTCCTGCCAAGGCCTCTGTTGCAGCATCTGGACTCATGGGAATCATCTCAGGAAGTTCTATTGCCAATACAGTGACCACAGGTACCTTCACCATCCCACTGATGAAACGACTTGGATTCCCTGCGCACAAAGCAGGTGCAGTAGAGGTCGCTTCCTCCGTCAATGGACAGCTTATGCCGCCTATCATGGGAGCTGCTGCCTTTATCATCGCGGAGTTCCTGGGACTGGGATACACCGAGGTGGTCAAGGCGGCCTTTATTCCCGCGTTTACCAGCTACTTTGCCCTCTTTTATATTGTGCACCTCGAAGCTCGTAAACTGGGAATCAAAGGGGAAGACCCCAGTAAACTTGAAAAAGTCTACCCTATCTTTATCAGAGGTATCCATTTTATTATACCGATCTTCTTCCTGATCTATACCCTGTTAGTACTCAAGCAATCTGCACAGGCAGCTGCCTGGAGTGCTATTCAGTTTATGATGATCATCATGGTGCTACAGTATCCATTTAAGGCTCTAATCAACAAAGAAGCCTTTACGCTGGATACCTTCACCCAAGGCTTCAGGGATATTGGATCAGGTATGATCAATGGTGCGAAAAACATGGTACCTATCGCTATCGCTACAGGTGTGGCCGGTATCGTGGTAGGCTCTGTTACTCTGACTGGTATCGGACTGATCCTGGCAGATGTCATTGATCAGCTCTCCAACGGTAATATCATCCTGGTACTGGTACTGACAGCCGTCGTATCGTTGGTACTGGGTATGGGACTACCAACGACTGCCAACTATATCGTCATGGCAGCACTGACTGCCCCTGTCATTATGCAACTTGCCGCAGACAATGGTTATATCATCCCTGCGATTGCAGCGCATATGTTCGTCTTCTACTTCGGTATTCTGGCGGATGATACGCCCCCTGTGGGGATGGCAGCTTACGCCGCCGCCGGTATTGCCAAGGCCGATCCTATCAAGACAGGCTTACAGGGATTTATGTATGATATTCGTACAGCGATCTTGCCCTTTATGTTCTTCTTCAACAACAAACTGTTATTGATAGAGAGTGTCAATCCTGCCGACCCAAACGATCCAGCAGGATGGGTTTGGATCACCAATCCTCTGGAGATACTAGGTATCTTTGCCTTCGCGGTTATGGGTATGTTTGCCTTTACCTCTGCGGTACAGGGCTTTTATCTGACCAAGGTCAATATACTTGAGAGGCTCATGTTCTTGTCCATCATACCTTTTGCATTTCTCCCCGATCTCATGGCCAAAACCCTACATTTGGGTTCTAACCTGGTACCGTGGGCTATCGCATTCGGTATCTACTTTGTCATCTACTTGATGCAGAAAGCACGCATCAAGAAGCATGGTCACTATGTACCTACCAAAGTAGGTTTCACGCACTAACCCTCTTGATATGATAGAGAGATATCTGCCTTCGGGCAGGTATCGGTATTCTTACCAATACTATGGTACACTCTATCAAAAAGATTCATTTTATGCCACTTCACAAGAGAAAAATAGCAGGTCACTTTTTTACTTTTATCACCATTGTCATCTGGAGCGTGGCTTTTGTCAGCAACAAGGCATTGCTTTCTTACATCTCCCCGATTGAGAATATGATTCTGCGCTTTACACTGGGCTACCTTTTTCTCTTGCTGCTGTATCCAAAATGGCACTTGCCTCACTCTATCAAAAATGAATCTTTCTTCGTGCTACTTGGGTTTCTAGGTATTTTTATCTACTTTTTACTGGAGAACTTTGCACTCTCTTATACACAGGCTGCCAATGTGGGACTTTATATGGGCGCGATCCCTATCCTGACTGCCCTGTTTGCACACTTTATCTCTGAAGACGAAACACTCTCTCCCAATCTCTTTATAGGGTTTCTTGTGGCGATTGCCGGCATAGGACTTATCTTGCTAGAGGGCTCGGGGTATGAAATGCGGCTCAAAGGAGATCTGCTTGCCTTGGGTGCTGCAGCAGTATTTGCACTCTATTCTGCCATATTGACCCGCGCTCCCAAGGGATATCACTATATAGAGATCACCAGAAAAAGCTTTTTCTATGCCGTGATCATGATGTTGCTATACTACTTCATGAGTGGCAAGGGGTTAGACACCGGGGCGCTTGCAGTACCGGTAGTATGGGGAAACATACTTTACCTAGGCATACTCTCCTCCGGGCTGGCATTTATCCTCTGGCACAAAGGCATCGAACAGATAGGCTCTATCGCTGCGAGCAATTATATCTATCTCGTGCCTCTCATTACTGCAATCACGGGTATCTTGGTGCTGGATGAGACGGTCACCCTGCGAATGATAGGTGGTGGCATGCTTATATTAGTGGGTCTTTACCTTTCTCAGCGAAAGCCATAGCTAGCTCCAGAATCTGTTACCTTTCTGTATCTCTTGTCCTCTTTCATACATGAAAACAGCAAGGTAAAAAACCTTTAAATAATACTGATATATACTACCATAAAGAGAGGAATCCATGGACAAACTACAAAAAGAAGGATATAGTAAATTTATCAAGAAATATTTTGAAGAAAACAAAGCACTCTTTGAGGCACTCTCCAATATACAAAAACCGGATACAATGATTATCACCTGTAGCGACAGCCGTATCAATCCTGCACTTATACTGGATGCCCAGCCTGGAGAGATCTTTATCTCTAGAAATATAGGCAATGTCGTTCCGGCCTATCAGCCGTCACTTGGCTCCACACAGGCCGCCATTGAATATGCCGTGAATGTGCTGAATGTCAAAAAAATCGTTGTTCTGGGGCACAGTAACTGTGGTGCCTGTGCCCATATCTACCATGAGCATCAAGAGGACGAACCTCTGCTGGACCATGTCGATGATTGGCTGCAAAATATCAATACTGCTAAAAGTGCTGCTATGCTTGAGGTGCATGCAGATGAGAGCAAAAACCTCTTTGAGCTGACAGAAAAACACAATATCGTCTCCTCGCTGAGAAGACTCATGGAGTACCCTTATGTACAAGAAAGACTTGTCAGAAAAGAGATTGATCTGATTGGATGGTGGTATGATATTGGCAGTGGTACTGTAGAGCTATATGACTTCAATACCAGGCACTTCTCACCTGTCTTGTAGAAGATACCCTTCTGCGGTCTCATTGCCGGGATCTACTTGTTGTAAAAAATGCAAAGAATTGTCACCGCTATACCCTAGTATCTCCATAAAGTCCTCTTCACTCAATGCTTCGCTAAAATGGTATCCTTGGTACTGATCTGCCCCACTCTCAGCAATCAATTGCAATTGATCCTCGTTTTCAACTCCTTCTACAATCACCAATAACCCAAAAATCTTGGAGATATTAATAATCATTCTTATCAGTTCTCTACTCGCGGAATCTGACATCTCCTGCACAAACTTCTTATCTATCTTGATACTGTCTATGGGTAGTTTCTTCAGGTAGCTGATAGAGGAGTATCCTACACCAAAATCATCGATAGAGAACTTAACACCAAATGCCTTAAGCTCTTTCATGTTGGCTATAATCCCATGAAAATCCTCTATCAACTCATTCTCGAGTATCTCAAGTTCGATCTGCGCAGCAGGGATGGCGTACCCAATGATAGTATTTTCAACCTGTTCGGAAAAATCTTTTATAGAGAGTAGGCGTGCCGGCACATTGATAGAGCAAGTGCCAGAAAAAATTTTCCCGTGTACGCGGATAAAATGACATGCTTTTCGCAGCGCGTCCAAAGCGATCGCAGAGAGTGTCTTGCTGTCCTTGATTGCATGCATAAATGCTTCGGGCTCTATCAGTCCTCTAGTGGGGTGCTGCCATCGTATAAGCAACTCTGCACCTGCAATCGTACCAGAAACAATATCTATCTTTGGCTGAAAGTAGAATACAAATTCCTCATCCTCTATCGCTCTACTGAGCTCATGCTCAAGCTTTTTACTTTTATTGATTTTTACCTCTAACGCTTCATCATAAAAGAGATATCTGTTTTTTCCTCCATGCTTTGCCTTGTACATGGCTTCATCTGCATGCGTGATCACATCATTGACCCCAATCTCCCCATCAGGAAAAATCCTCACACCCATACTTGCTCCGATCGTTACCTGGTGACTATTGATAAAATAGGGTGCCGAGAGTATATCAATAATGTTTTGACATGTTTTCCCCAGCCCGTAAACAACACGCTCTTGGCTGTATCCCCTCTCAACAAGTATAATACAGAACTCATCACCACTGATACGAGCCACATAATCCTCTTCACGGAGGCTAAAGGTAAGCCTGGAGGAGACTTCCTGCAGTAGCATATCTCCCACCGCATGCCCAAAGTTGTCATTGACCTTTTTGAAGTCATCAAGGTCGATAAAAAGAAACGCGCTGTAGAAATTGTGTCTTTTTGCTCTTGCATACTCCTCCTGCAGCTTTGTCATCATGGATTTTCTATTGGGAAGCCCTGTCAGGAAATCAAAGTTGGCACGGGAGAGTGCAAGGTTTTCCGCTTTCTTGAGCTCACTGATATCCAAAAACCGTGCAATATAATGTGTAGTGATGCCCTGCTCACCCTTGATAGCTGAGATAGAAAGCCTTTCAGGATAAACCTCTCCATTTTTCCGCTTGTTGTATATCTCACCCTTCCAGTAGCCAAATTCTTGGATCTTTTCCCACATTTGCGTATAAAATTTTCTTGAATG